>CAXMOW010000007.1:58978-64839 GCA_964195235.1 uncultured Acidimicrobiia bacterium
GCCGACTTCGATGCTTGATGTCTCGATTCGGATTTCGATCATGCGTCTCATGCTTGAGCTGGCCGAGAAGTTCGGTGTCACATATCTCTATATCACCCACGATCTCGCAGTTGCCAGATACATGTGTGATCGGATCGCGGTGATGTATCTCGGGAAGATCGTGGAGATGGGTCCGACCGAGCAAATACTGAGCAATCCCATGCATCCTTATACCCGAGCGTTGTTGTCGGCGGTTCCTGTGCCGGATCCGTCTTACAAACGTCCACCGGTGGAGATCAAGGGTGGTGTCTCTCGGGCCGTGAACCCTTCCCCTGAATGTCGTTTTTTAGCGCGGTGTCCTTTCGCCGTTGACCAATGTCGAACAGCTGCGCATCCTGATCTGTATGACCGTGGTGGCCAACATCTTGTGGCATGCCACCTGGTTGATGCCGACGGCGTCTGGCATGGGAGCGAGCGAGCCGTTTTGGAGTTGCGCTCGTAGCGATCTTCCCATTGGGACGAAATACCCCCATTTGGGCGTCGATAGCTGTTTGATTCAGACCAATGAAACGCGGGCTCGCCTCTATGTTGGTCCTCGCCCTTTTATCGGTCGCATGCTTCGGATCGAGTGGCGGGACATCCACTACTGCAACGACTCCTCCGGCAATCACAACAACCACGCTCTCTGCTACCACTACAACCACCGTTGATCAAGGCCCCTGTTCAGCGGCTTTCTGCATCACGTACCACATCAGACCAGAAGCCATCTGGTCCGATGGGATGCCAGTCACGTCTGAGGATTTTGTCTATACATATGGAGTATTTGCTGATCCGTTGAATGGTGGTGCCGTGAAGATCGGCTACGACCTTGTCGAGACGGTGGAAGTAGTCGACGAGAAGACGGTGATATTTGGCTTGTCTGAGGTTTATGGACCTTGGAGAACGCTGTTCGACATCGTGCTTCCCGCGCATGTTGCCGACCCCATGAATTTCTCGATTACGGCCTCAGCCTTCCGGCTTCACGATCGGATCGAAGACGACCGGATCGTGCTCCAGCGCAACACCAACTTCTGGTCGTCAGTCGATCCAACCTCCGGAGCGCCAGTAGGTGATGTCAGCGAGTTGGAGTTCGTGTTCGTCGAATCGGTGCGGGAACGGCTCAGGGGTCTCTCCGCGGCCGAATTCGATGTGATCAACCCGAGTCCCCTGGATTGGATCGTCGAAGACGTCAAGGAGTTGAGCGACGCCACAAGTGTCATCTCAACCGGACCATTCTGGGAGCACATTGACTTCAACCATGACGACCCGCTTCTCAGCCAGCGTTGGGTGAGAGAAGCCATTGCACTCGGAATCGATCGAGAGGCAATTCTCAATGAGACGGTGGGGATGGTGGGGCCTGATATCGGGTCACTCGACAACAGCATATGGATGACCGAAGCACAGGCCTATGAGTCCCATTACAGCATCGCCTTTGACCCGGTTCGGTCCGAGCAGATTCTCCAGGACCACTTCTGCGTCAAAGGTGACGACGGCATTTACGACTGCCAGGGGAGGCGCATGTCGTTTGCATGGTCGACCACGGTTGGCGACGAGTTCCGTGTGATTGCTGCCGATATCGTTCAGGAAGGACTCGAAGAGATCGGGATTGAGATCGACGTCCAATATCGGACACCATCTGACCTTTTCACCAGCGATGTCTTTTTCGGGGGTCCCGAAGTGTGGCAGTTGATCAACTTCTCGTGGAAGGCTGCCGCCGACCCCCATCTCGGGAATTCGACCTATTACTGCACCGGCCAAGCGCCGAGCGGATACGGGGCTCTCAATGTCAACAGATATTGCAACGATGACGTTGAGGCGCTGGTTCGGTCAACCAACGAGATCGTGGACTCGTTTCAGCGTGCCGACGTGTACAACGAGGCGGATCGGCTCTACCTCGAGGACATTGCGATTATCCCCATCTATCAGAAGCCGTCATTGCTCGCCTGGAATGTTGAACTGAGCGGACCAATACCGAACATGTCGCGCGCCACGTACCTGTGGAATTTGGCGGCTTGGTCCGGCAAGGGATCGATCGTGATCGCTCTGGAGACCGAACCAACTCAACTCGATCCGGTTGCGCCATGGAACGAAGACACTGCGTTAGTGATGAGGGCCCTGGTTTCGGGTGCCTACTCGACCACCCCCGACCTCGAATTCGTCCCCGTTCTGATCGAGGCAGCGGAGACCTATGTGAGCAACCGCTGATGGTCGGACCACTCTCGACCATGGAGGCCCTCGAGTTTGCCGGTCTGGGCCCAGCGCCATTCTGTGGGATGGTGCTGGCCGATCTGGGTGCCAACGTGGTCAGGATCGATCGGATCGCCGACGTGGCGCGCGGTCATCCTTCGTCTTCACGTCACGACCTGCTCAATCGGGGAAAGACATCAATCGGCCTGAACCTGAAGTCTTCTGAGGGTGTTGAGATTGCGTTGCGACTGATCTCTGCTGTCGACGTCCTCATTGAGGGATTTCGTCCCGGCGTTGCCGAAAGGCTGGGAGTTGGGCCGGCTGAATCACTCGCCGTCAACAACCGATTGGTCTACGGACGGATGACCGGCTGGGGTCAAGACGGTCCGTACGCATCTATGGCGGGTCACGACATCGATTACGTAGCCCTGTCGGGCGCTCTCCACCCTGTGGGTGTGGCCGACAGGCCAATTCCGCCGCTCAACCTTGTGGGTGATTTTGGTGGTGGGGGAATGTTGTTGGCGTTTGGCGTCGTATCGGCGGTTCTTCATGCCAGGGAGACCGGAGTTGGTCAAGTAGTCGACGCCGCAATGGTTGACGGTTCGGCGCTTCTGACCACGATGCAGCACGGGATGTTGGCCTCGGGGACATGGCAGCCAGAACGCGAATCGAATCTTCTCGATGGTGCCGCTCCGTTTTACAGCACATATCAGACTTCGGACGGGCAACACGTTGCGGTTGGTGCCCTCGAGCCCCAATTTTTCGCGGCGTTACTCGACGGGCTTGATCTGGATCCGACAGAGTTGCCCAATCAGAATGACCGTGAGGAGTGGCCGCGACTGCGTGCTGTTCTCGCCGATCGTTTTCGCCAACGCACCCGTGACGACTGGGACCGGCACTTCGTCGGCACCGACGCATGTGTCTCTCCCGTCCTCTCACTTGCGGAAGCCTCATCGCATCCGCACAACGTGGCCAGGAACGTTTTTGTCGAGGTCGACGGTATCTCTCAGCCCGGTCCTGCACCGCGTTTCTCGCAGACGCCATCTTCGTTTCCGAGATCCCCGACGGCACCGGGTGCCGACACCGATTCGATCATGGGCTCGCTGGGCTATAGCCCTGGTCAAATCGGTATGCTCCGCATGTCCGGAACCATCGCCTGATTCTTGGAGGACTCGTGGTCGATCAGTCTGTACTCGCCGAGCGAGCCGAAATCGATGCTGTTGTCGAAGGAAAGACCATCGTCGACTTCTTCAATCGAAACGCCGACAACTATGGCGGCCAGCCCGCCATGCACTTCAAAGATGGCGACGAGTGGGCACAACTCACCTGGTCTGAGTATCGAAGCTCAGTACACGACGTAGCAGCAGGTCTCCAGGCGCTGGGAGTAGGTGAGGGCGAGTTTGTTGCCGTAATGGCCGGCAACCGACCAGAGCATGTGATTGCCGACTATGGGGTTGTTCATGCGGGTGCCACTCCGGTGACCATCTACTCGACCTTGGCCGCAAACCAGATTCAATACATCGCCGACAACTGCAAGGCGACAGTTGCCATCCTCGAGAACCTGGAATTCATGAAGAGATTCGAGGAGATTCGGTCCGAGCTACCCAATCTCCGGTATGTCGTCTTGATGTCCGGAGCCGAGAACTACGAGACGACGGATTGGGTACTCAGTTGGGATGAGTTGGCAGCCAAGGGCAAACGCCGTCTCACTGAAGATCCGGAAACCGTGGAGCGTTCGGTTGCCGCGATCACGCCCGACACCCTGGCGACCCTGATCTACACGTCGGGCACTACCGGCACCCCCAAAGGTGTGATGATCAGCCAGTACAACGTTGTCTGGACTCTCGAAACCCTGCGCCGCGCTGCGAGTCTTGACCTTGGGGTCCGAATGGTTTCGTATCTTCCTCTGGCCCACATTGCGGAGCGCGTCGCCACCCACTACTTAGGCACTTATCTGTTGGGTGCAGTCTGGTACTGCCCTTCGATTGCCGCCGTGCTCGAATACATCCAGGCCGCCAAGCCAACGGTTTTCTTCGCCGTCCCGCGTGTCTACGAGAAATTCCACGCCCGACTGACAGCCGGATTTGCCGACGCTGAGGGTATCCAAGGGGCTCTTCTCAAAATGGCCCTTTCCCAGAACGAAAAGCGTGTCGAGGCTGAAATGGATGGTGGGTCCGGACCGATGTCTGCCGGTCTGCTCGACAAAGTCGTGCTTTCCAAAGTGCGCGAGCGCTTGGGGATGCAGGAGGTGCAGATTGCCATCACGGCGGCCGCTCCCATCAATCCGGATCTGGTCAAGTTCTTCATGACCATTGGAATCCCTTTGTTCGAGCTCTATGGCATGTCTGAGACAACTGGGCCTGCGACGACCAACATCCCCGGTGCCTTCAAGATCGGATCGGTTGGCAAAGCACTGCCAGGGGTCGAGGTCAAGATTGCTGAAGATGGCGAGCTTTCGATGCGTGGCGGAGTCATCACCAAGGGCTACTACAAGCTCGATGACGCCACCAGGGAGACTTACGACTCGGATGGATGGCTGCATTCGGGTGATCTCGCCCGTATCGACGATGACGGCTTTGTCTGGATCGTCGGTCGGAAAAAGGAGATCATCATCACCGCGGCCGGGAAGAACATCGCACCGGCAAAGCTGGAGACGGCTCTCGGTAACCACCCACTCATCTCCAAGGCCTGCATGATCGGCGATCAGCGGAAGTTCATCTCGATGGTGATCGGTCTCGATGCCGAGGAGGCACCCGCGTGGGCCGAGGCAAGAGGTCTCGAGTACAGGGACCTGGCGAGTTTTTCAGAGCTGGCTGAAGTCCAAGACGAGATCACCAATGCGGTCCAAACAGCCAATGAGGCAGTGTCACACGTCGAGCAGGTCAAGAAGTGGATCATCGTCCCGGACGATTGGACGCCGGATTCCGGTGAGCTGACACCGTCGCTGAAGCTGAAGCGCCGCGTCGTCCTCGAGAACTACGCCGATCAAATCGACGCGATGTACTCCGGAGTTTGACGCCACCACAGTCTTCGCGGGCTAGTCGAACGATCTTTGAGACTGATCACGATCTTTTCAGGGCATCCGCTCGTGAATTCGTCGAACGCGAAGTGTCCCCAAATGTCTCCAAGTGGGAGGAACAGGGGATTGTTGACAAGGCGATGTTCACCAAAGCCGGCCAGGCGGGTCTGCTGGGTATGGCCATTCCCCAAGAATTCGGCGGCGGGGGAGTTGATGATTTCAGGTTCAACGCTGTAGTCGTCGAGGAGTTGATCTTTGGCGATGCCTTCGCTTCTGGGATGTGCGTCACCCTTCACAACGATGTGGTGACTCCCTACTTCGTCCACTTGGCCAACAGTGAGCAGTCGGCCCGCTGGCTTCCGGGCATCGCATCGGGCGAGCTCATGACTGCTATAGCGATGACGGAGCCCGGAGCGGGATCTGATCTCGCCGGGATCAAGACCACGGCGATTCGTGACGGCGACTACTACGTGTTGAACGGTTCAAAGACATTTATCACCAACGGCATCAACTCTGATCTCATCGTCACTGCCGTCAAGACCAACCCCGAAGAGCCACACGCGGGCATGAGCTTGTTGGTCGTCGAAGACGGTATGGAGGGCTTCACACGTGGTCGCAACCTCGAGAAGATTGGCCT
>CAXMOW010000008.1:0-58411 GCA_964195235.1 uncultured Acidimicrobiia bacterium
CAAGTGAAGAGCGACAGATTGTTCGCTTCAGAAGCCGGGTGATCAATCCAAAGGTTGTTCGGAGAGATAGACGAGTGTCGCAACAACTCGGCGACTCACCTCGGTCTCTTCGGGGAGAGGAATCTTGGTGAAGATTGCGTTGATGTGCTTCTTCACCGCCCCCTTGCTGAGAACAAGTTCTTCGGCAATGGCAGTGTTGCTCATTCCTTGGGCGATATAGCCCAGATGGCGCCAATCATCAAAGGTCCGTCCCAGACCGAAGGTCAGCTCGACGCACCGAACGAACCACCCGCAGGGGGGGCTGAAGCCTTGCTTGACATATAGCGACCCGCGTAACGGCATTTGGATATCAGGCGGATCGACCGCTGCCGCCGATCATTAGGCCAAGTCGACGGAGTTTCGGCGACGGTGTGCACTGGAACCGCTGGTAGGTCAGCCAACTCCGCTCTTGAGTAGCTCAGGAGATGATCGGCGACGACAGGACCGATAAGAGAAGGAACCACGCGCCGACGAACATCAGGATATAACCGCTCCACCGTCGCACACCGCCTCCGACCATGCGGGCAGGCCTGATCCATTCGCTCGATGCGAATGAGACTGTGATCGACGCGACGAGCAGCAATACCACAAAGACGAATGCAGCCAGGGCCACCGCTCCCACCGTGACCGGGACGCTGACTGTCAGTGATTGAGCCGCCAGACCGGCGAGCAGAGGACCCGTTCAGCCAAACCCAGCAAGCAGGTAACCGAACCCATACACGAAGTCGCGCTTCGCCTGGTTTTCGTACTTTGAAGGGTCGAAACGACGAGCAGCCGTCCCGGCAACGGAGTCGAACACGCCGATGCGTACTTTGATGAGGTCGACTTGTCGAAGCCCGAGAAACAGAAGCAAAGCGCCGATTGAGGCTCTGAATAGTCTGCCGGTCAGAGTATCGAAACCAAGAACTCGGTCAAGGCCCTCTCCAGCAAACGCGAGAGCCGCAGCCATCACTGCAAAGAAGGCAATTGCACCCAAGCCGACTAGGAACGATGACATGAGGACTTTCTTCCGGGAGTCGGTCTCGTACTGGTGACTCAGGAAGGTCAGAAGAAGCGGAAACGAACACGGCGAAAAGAAGGCCGCGAATCCGGTGGCGACGGCCAACCCCATGACTCCTGCACCCACACCCCCAAACGCACCGCTTTCGACAAATGCCACGAAACCGAAATACCCCGCCAGACCAACCAGCAGCACACCCAGCGCTACGACCACAAAACGCAAGCGGGACCTTCGGACAAGAAGCAGATCGTTCATATCGTTGTCAACGTAGAAGCTTCAAGCGGCTGCAAGGCAAATACTTCACAACTCGTTCGATAACGAGCCTGATTAGACGGTTCTAGGGTGACGTCTCATGGACCTCGAGGTAACTCGCAGCGACATCGATCATGCCGCTATCCGCATCAAACCTCACGTGCGCCGCAGTCCCATTCTCAGCCTCGGAGATGTTCTGGATGGCGGATTCGATCTATCGCTGAAGCTAGACAACACTCAGCCGACGGGGTCGTTCAAGGTCAGGGGTGCCTTCTCGTTGCTGACTGCGGTTCAACCAACAGGTGGCGTCACAGCTGCATCAGGCGGCAACTTTGGAATTGCAGTTGCATATGCGTGCAAGGAACTTGGCTACTCGGCGACTGTGTTCGTTCCTGAAACTTCGCCTGCTGAGAAAATCGACCGCATCGCGGAGCACGGCGCAGAGTTGCGAATCATCCCCGGCTATTACCACGATGCGTTGGCGGAGTGTGAGCGGTTTGTCATCGAAAGTGGCTCCTTCATGGCCCATGCCTATGACCAGCCGGAAGTCGTAGCTGGTCAAGGGACCGCTGCGAAAGAGATCGTCGAGCAAGTGAGAGACGTCAGCACGACCTTGGTGGCCGTCGGTGGGGGAGGCCTCATTGGAGGTATTGCCAGCTGGTCCCGGGATGATTTCAAGGTGATTGCCACCGAGCCTGAAAGGTGTTCGAGTTTCCACGCCGCCCGGGTGGCCGGTCGACCGGTCAAGGTCGAAGTTGGGGGAGTGGCGTCGTCGTCCCTTGGCGCCTCGATGATCGGGGACTACGCCTGGTATGCCAACCGATGGATCGACGACGCGGTCTTGGTCACCGATGATCAAATAGTGACGGCTCAGCAATGGCTCTGGGGGACAACCAAGCTCGCGGTGGAGCCGTCGGCGGCAACCACCGTTGCTGCACTCCTCTCCGGCGTCTACCGACCTGAGTCCGGCGAGCACGTTGTCGCACTTTTGTCGGGGGCCAATTTCGATCCATCGACGATCTGAATCCTTGGGGTTGGGCGCGGCGACCGCCATACTCGCCGCCTGTTGACACAGACGATTCGCACCCTCATTGGAGGGTTCCTCATGGGAACCGCCGATCTTGTCCCCGGTGTGTCCGGTGGAACTATCGCCATGGTCTTGGGGATATACGAGAGACTGATCGGCTCGGTACGTGAGGGCAGCTCAGCACTTGGCAGTTTGGCCAAATTCGACTTCGAGGCGATGCGCACTCACTTCAAACAGGTCGAATGGAGTTTCTTGGTCCCGTTGGTCGGTGCGATCCTCCTCGCCGTTGTGCTCCTCGCCAGCTTCTTCGAACATCAACTCGAAGAAAGGCCGACTGTCCTCGCAGGTCTTTTCCTTGGCCTCGTTGTCGGATCTGTGGTCATTGCTTGGAAACTGATCAAACGTCCAGAGATGAAGCATTTAGCCATCGTGGTGGTGGTTGCGTTGGCATTGTTTGTCTTGCTTGGCGTCGGGGAAGGTGAGACAGCAGCAGACCCATCCAACCTGGCCTTCTTCGGCGCCGGCGCTCTAGCGATCTGCGCAATGATCCTCCCAGGAATCTCGGGTTCGCTCATCCTTCTCATGCTTGGGATGTATGCCCCGGTTCTCGGCGCTGTAAGCGATAGGGATTTCACCACGATCGCGGTGTTCGGCCTGGGCGCTGTGATCGGTCTCGCCCTGTTCTCTCAATTGCTTAATTGGGCACTCGAGCAACATCACGATCCCGTAATGGCTGTTCTCGTCGGCCTAATGGCGGGCTCAACACGTGTTCTCTGGCCCTGGCCGGATGGGGTGTTCAGTGCGGAGATCGGCGTGCCAGATGAAGATTGGCTGCTTGTGACTGTCGCCGCTGTGGTGGGGGTGGGTCTGGTCTATCTGATCTCCAGAATTGCCGCCGACCGTGAATCAGTGTCTAGCGAGCCGCAACCTTCTCAACCGGCTGGCCCATGAGGTGTTGATCAAGTTTTTCCCAGATGGCAGGACTGGCCAAAGTACGCTTCATCGACACAAGGGTTCGCATGAACGTCGGAACCGAGCGTGAGGGGTCCATCGGGTTCGGTCGAGACGCGTTCTGCACGGACGGTGACGGTCTGAGCACAACTATGTCGCAGTCCGGCCAAGCCGACCGAATCATCGCGGCCTCTTCGCTGAGGGATCGAGAACCGACCCGATCAAACACTTTCTCGTGAAACCGAGCCCGCTTCCGCGCGATATCCGCGGCGAGGGGCGCGATTACGAGAACCAGATCGAGCTCGATGTCGGAGCCCAATACAAGATCTGCGTGTGTTCCCGATGAAACTCCACCATCCACGTAAAGGTTTTCTCCGATCTGATATGGGCGGAAGACCAGAGGCACCGCCGACGAGGCCGCCACTGCATCGGCCATTCCGACCTCCGGCGCGTCTTTGGTCCCAAAGGCTGTCCGGGTGCCAGAGCGCAGGTCATGACTCACAACCGCCGTCGGGCTATGGGGCCAAGAGTTTGCGGCCTCTTCGCCTATGTGGGCCGTCAGCCAATCTGCGATTCCGCTGGCGTGATACGGAGCGGGAGAACCTAGGAGCATTGTCAGCCCCGGCCTACGCACGCCGGGAACAATCCCGTGGCGGAGCCATTTACCGATACTGCCGCTAGGGCCTTTTGTGTAGATATGGGATCGGATTCGCTCCGTAACGTCCTCGTGGTTGTCTGAGGGGAGGACGAGAGAGTCAAGGGCGAGGGAACTATTTCTAAGAAGTGCTGCGACGAAGGCGCCGGACGATGTCCCAACCACAACATCTGCGTTGTTGGGATCCCACCCGGTAGCCATCTCAAGCGCCATAAGCGCTGCCATCTCATATGCGGCGCCGGTCAATCCCCCTCCGCCGAGCACCAGTCCTACCCTGCTCATTGCGTGGTCACCATAAAGAGTTCGGCGAGTTGTTTCGACCTCTGGAGTCAGCCGAACACCCGCCCGCAACCGGTGGAGCGTGAGTCGCGCGCTTCGGTAGGGGCGTGACACCAGGGACACGGGAGATCGGCGCCTCGCTCGTCCCGTGGGCTCAGCACAAGACTTGGATTAATCCGGAACCTCTGACCGCTCCTGATCCCTTTTGCGAGCGCGAACAGCCCCGTAGTCGCCGTAGCTACAACAAAAGCTTCTAGCACTGTGCCGTCCTCCTTGCCTGAACAAAGGAGAGGCTAAAAGCGCTGACCTGGGATTCCGCGGATTTCGGACCAGGTGGTTAGGTGCCCAAGACCGCCTGGGCGAGATCGTCGACTAGATAGCTGAGATCGCCGAGCCGACCTTCACGGACTTCGGCGGCGTCGAGCATCATCATCGCCGCGTGATATGCGACCCACGAGCGGTAGCGACTTTCAGGAAGTTCGGCTGCGTATCCCTTGCGGAAGGCAGCAGCTGCGTCTTCACCGTTGATTGATGCAAATTGCCACACGGCGAGTGTGAGGTCCCACTCGGGCGGACCGAGAGTGGCCCACTCCCAGTCAGTGAGGGTGACTCCGCCATCTTCGTCTACGACGAATTTCGACGGCATTGGCCGGGTGTGCGACGGCACCGGGCTGGTCGCCAGAGGGGGTTCGATGTCGAGCGCCTTGTCCAAGACCGCTTGATCGAGTTGGAAACGGCGCCGATAGCGTCCCAGCCGGTTGACTGTTGACCGGTAATGATTGAGCACATAGTCAGCATCAATTCCGACCGTAAGGTTGGTGATATTGGCTTGAGCACTGTGAACATCCCGGAGAACCTTGCCGGCAGCTTCGATCACATCGAGATTCTTGGGGAGGTTCGCCAGATTCCAGGCGCCACCGTCGGTCATTTTGATCCATGCGCTCTCATCGGAGCTTTCGTTGTTGAGGATCTTGGGGACACCATCGATACCCGCCAAGGCCTCCAGGGCATGTCGTTCTCGGCGCTCGCGGGATGCAACCGGGTAGACCTTGAGAATCGAAGTTTCGGTCTCAGTCTCGTGAACTCTGAACACCTTGTTTGCGCCGGCGGCCAGTTCGCGGATACGCGCATTTGGATAGAGGCCTTCAACCAGCGCCTGTGCATCCATACCCTCGATACCTCTCACATATTTGTGGCGGCGACTACGGCTGGCCACCGAATTACTCTGGCACCTCAGGCTAGCGAGAAAACGACGTGTCAGTAGATCTCAAATACCCAGACGGAAAAGTCGTCTCTCATCCCGACGGCGTCACAGGATCAGAAGTGGCTTTGTCCATTGGACCCGGTCTTGCCAAAGCGGCAGTGGCGGTGAGTGTCGATGGCCAACAGCTCGATCTGTCACGTCCCATCACTCAGGGTGGCGACTTCGCAGTTATCACCGTCGACTCAGACGATGGTCTTCATATTCTTCGTCATTCGTCTGCGCATGTAATGGCCCAGGCGGTCCTCGATCTATACCCGGGTTCCAGCTTTGCCATCGGGCCTGCCATCGAGGATGGCTTCTACTACGACTTCGAGGTGACTGATCCCTTTACCCCCGAGGACCTCGAGCGCATCGAGGCTCGAATCAACGAGATCATCTCAGAGGATCAGTCCTTCGAGAGAGTGGCAATGAGCCAGCCGGAGGCGTTGGAAGTCTTTGCGGATCACAAATTCAAGTTGGAGATCATCGAAAAGGTCGACCCGACGGAAATGTCAGGTGAAGACCAGGTGACCGCCTACAAGAACGCCGACTTCATCGACCTGTGTCGGGGGCCGCATCTTCCCTCCACGAAGCGGATACCCGCGGTGAAGCTCCTTCGTAGTTCCGGTGCCTACTGGCGTGGCGACCAAGACCGCGAGCAGCTACAGCGGATATATGGGACAGCCTGGGCTTCGAAAAAAGATCTCGAGGCTTACCTCAACAGACTCGAGGAGGCCGAGAAACGAGACCACCGTCGTCTCGGAGTCGAATTGGATTTGTACAGCTTTCCCGAAGAGCTGGGTTCAGGCCTTGCGATCTGGCACCCAAAAGGTGGTCAGTTGCGAAAGACTATCGAAGCCCACAGCAGAAAACTGCACGAAGACTTCGGCTTCGACACTGTCTCGACACCTCATGTGGCCAAGGCCGACCTCTGGCAGACCTCGGGGCATCTCGACTACTACGCCGACAACATGTATCCCGGCATGCAATACGAAGGCGATCCCGAATACCGGGTGAAGCCAATGAACTGTCCCTTCCACGTCCTCATCTACCGAAGCCAGGGTCGGTCTTATCGCGACCTCCCTATGCGGCTGTCTGAGCTCGGCAGCGTCTACCGATATGAGCAATCAGGTGTCGTACATGGGCTGCTGCGGGTACGGGGGCTGACGATGGACGACTCACACACGTTTTGTACCGAGGACCAAATCGAGGACGAACTTCGGATGCATCTCGATTTTGTTCTCAAATGGCTGAGTGACTTTGGTTTCGAGGAGTTCGAGGCAGATCTCAGCACAAAACCCGAGAAGTCGATCGGTGAGACCAAGCAATGGGAGGTTACTGAGGGCGCATTGGCTCGGGCGCTCGAAGATAAAGGTGTGCCCTATCGGATCGCCGAAGGCGAAGGGGCGTTCTATGGACCCAAGATCGACGTCCATGTCAAAGATGCGATCGGTCGACGTTGGCAGTTGTCGACGATTCAGCTTGATTTCAACCTCCCGGAACGTTTCGACATCGAATACACCGGAACAGGGAATGTTGCCGAGCGTCCTTACATGATCCATTGCGCAAAAGCCGGTTCGATCGAACGGTTCACCGGTGTTCTCGTCGAGCACTATGCAGGTGCTTTCCCGATGTGGCTGGCGCCGGTCCAGGTGTCGGTAATCCCGGTGGCTGATCGGCACGAGGAGTACGCCCACGATGTGGAAGGACGGTTGAAAGAAGCCGGCATGCGGGTAGAGGTCGACCTTTCACACGAGACGGTTGGGGACAAGATTCGACGGGCACTCACCCAGAAACACCCCGCGGTGATCGTGGTTGGTGACAGCGACGTCGAAGACTCCACTGTCGGGCTGCGTTTCTACGGTGAGGATCGGGACACCAGGGGTGTTCCTCTTGTCGAGGCGACCAATCAACTGGCCGAAATGGCACAGGGCCCCTCCGCATGACCGACGACTCGGGCAAGGTTGATCGCGGAGGGATCCACATCGACCGTGATCTTGCAGATGAGATCGCGATCGAGACTGAGCTCGACTCCAACGTCATCGGTCCTTTTCTGTTTCCCTCTCCTGAGCGTCGTCGTTTAGCGGGATGGGTGCTCGTGGTTGCCGGGGCGATTGCCGGCCTCACAATCGACGGGGGCTGGCCCGTCGCGGTTGGCTTCGGTCTGTTGGCTATTTGGCAGTTCTTCTCCGCATGGCCTCTGAACGTTGACGAAAATGAGGCGATGACGATTGCAGGTGGGGCCGTGGATTTTCCGGTAGGTCACGCCTCTGCTGCGGTGAGATTTCATGGCTGGCGGTCTCGACCGCGCTGGGCGGTGGTTCTCTATTCAGCGGCTGAGCCGCCGGATCTGCGAGGTCTGGTTGTGCTTGATGCCGTCAATGGCGACGTGGTCGAGACCCCGTATGTGGAGACGATCGCTCCGGTTTGATCGAGGGACGGCTCCTAGGCCAGTCGTTAGTGTGAACGCCGTGTTCTTGGAGAGGGAAAGGGAACTAGAAGTATTCAACGGGCTTCTGGCCGATATCGACTCGACAGGTGGCAAGGTCGTCTTGATTCGCGGAGAGGCGGGCATTGGCAAGAGCTCTCTGGTTGGGGAGTTTGTCGATGCTCATGATGAGGATGCGCATATTCATATTGGCGCATGTGACGACCTGATCGTTCCGCAGCCCTTCAGCCCGTTCTGGGACATGGCTCGCGCAGAGCCAAAGTTGATGGACCCGATCGATAGCGGCGATCGTCACGGCAGTCTTCAAGCCATCTTGGGTCTGCTTTCTCGATCCCTGCGGCCCACTTTGATGGTCATCGAGGACACCCATTGGGCAGACGAAGCCACCCTCGACGCCATCAGGTACCTGGGGCGACGAATAGAGCGGACCAACAGCCTTCTTCTTCTCACCTATCGCACTGGAGAGGTCGATTACGAACATCCACTCCGTGGCGTAATTGGTGACCTGCCTCCGCTAAGTGTCGAGCGGACTCAGTTGGGCGGTCTCTCGCTGCCGGCAGTAGCGAAAATTCTTCGCCAATCAGACCTAGACCCCGACCAGGTTCTGGCAGCTACCGGAGGCAATCCGTTCTTGGTGACCGAGATGGCATCCGCAGAGGGGTCGGTAGTTCCGATGTCTTTGCAGGATTCGGTGAACGCTCGGGTTCAGAGGTTGTCACCAGGGGCGGCGGCACTGTTGAAGACTTTGTCCGTGATCCCGGAGCCGATTCCTCGCGAAGACGCCTTGACGCTCCTCGGGTCATCCGAAGACGACCTCGACGAGTCTGAGCGTCGGGGCTTGCTTTCCTTGTTTCACGCCGGTCCGAACGACTATCGACTAACTCTGGATGTAGGATTCGGATTAGAGGGCAACGTCCAGATGGTTGGATTCCGTCATGACCTGATACGTCGTGCAGTGGAGGCCTCACTGACCACCGGCGAGAGACTGTCGGCCTATCGCACAGTGCTCAACGAACTCCCTGAGAACACACATCCATGTCTTCTTATCGAGTGTGCCAGTGAAGCCAATGACATTGATCGCCTAGTAGAACTCGCTCCCAGATCTGCTTTCTATGCGGCGGAAATCGGTAGCCATCGTCAAGCGGTCGACGACTTCCGTTACCTGACCCCACATCTGGAGCGTTTCGATGCTGACGCCCTTGGGCCGCTTTTGGATACGTGGGCACGTGAAGAGTTCTTGACTGACAACATTGCGGAGTCGATCCGTCTCAACGGCCTGGCTGTGGATCACTACAGGGCGCTCGGGGATTCGGGTGCGGAGTCAAGGGCCCTGTCGCAGGCTGCCCACGTATATGAGAACTCCGGTCAACGCAAGAAAGCAGAGGACGTTGCCAGTCAAGCTGTGGCCGCCCTGGGAGATGTGCCCGATGGCCCCGACCTGGCCCGCGCTCTCGAGGCCAACACCTATCTGCAGTGGATGGCGGGCAACTGGGACAAAATTCCAGGTCTTGTAAAGAAGACGCTGGAAGCCGGGGGCCCGGATATCGACGAGCGCATCCTCATCCGATCCCTTACTCATGCTGGGGTGGCTGCCCACGTAGCGAACTACCCAGAGGGTCGAGCGAGCCTCGAGGAAGCGAGGACTCGAGCTGAGGAGGCTGGCCATTGGTTCGAGGAGTGTCGGGCGCTGCTCAACGATGGGTGGGCAGCGATCGAGTTCCGCGATCTTGAGATTGCGGTTGACTCCTTGCAGCGTGCCATCGCCTCAGCGGTACGGCACGACTTGCCCACTCTAGAAAATTACTCAAAGGCACTTTATGCCAGAGCTCTCGACTTGAGAGGAGATTGGGATCAGGCTGAGGATCTAGTGCGCGACCTTCAGGATCGTGCACAGGGGATGGCTCATCTGATCGGACTTCCGGTCTTGGGTGCCATCGAAGCGAGACGAGGTCGAGACTCGGCTGGAGAAACGATATCCATGGGCTGGAAACTGGCGTCGGTTGCCGCTGAGGACCAGCGTCTGGCACCTGCAGGAATCGCGGTTGCGGAGCTGGCCTGGATCACGGGCCAGCTCGAGGTAGCGACAGAGGACCTGGAAAGGGTGATGGATGGAGGGCTTGAAAGAGGATTCTCCTATTCGCCTGGAGCAATTGCCTTCTGGTTATGGAAACTTGGCGAATTGGCGGATGTACCCGACGGGATCGCCAAGCCCTACCGGCTTGTGATGGAGGGTGAACCTGTCGAGGCGGCCGCGATCTGGGAGGCAAAGGGGCTTCCTTATGAGCGTGGGCTGACCCTGATGCACGGGGATGATCAGTCCCGACTGTTGGCGCTCGAAATCTTCGAGACGTTGGGGGCGACAGCCGTCGCCGGCAAGCTTCGGAAAACCTTGAGGGACGAGGGGGTGGCTGTTCCGCGGGGCAAAGGTCGATCGACAAGAAGGCACGCCGCCGGTCTCACCGCTCGTCAAGCTGAGGTTCTCCAACTCCTTGACAAAGACCTGACCAACGCCGAAGTAGCCGATCGGTTGTTCCTGTCTCCTCGCACGGTCGAGAACCACGTTTCTGCGGTGTTGACCAAGCTCGACTCGGATACGCGAGAGGAAGCGGTATCCCGTGCCCGAGACGAGGGACTCATTCCAAAACACTCTTAGGGGTAACCGTCACCTAGGTAGTGACCCAAATCAGATCTAGGTTTTGAGTCAGCTCGCTAAGTAAGAGCCTACAAAGCCTTATGCGAACATGCTCACGATCACCACGGTCGCTGTCAGGGGGGCGACGACAAGGGTCACAGGGTAAGTGGCTGGTAATGCCAGGGGCCGCAAGTCCAATACAGGTGCCAAATCCGACAATGGCCCGAAAGTTCCCGAAGGTGAGACGTTCCTACCTGCCGCCACCTAAGCCAAAGATGAGCGGATTCGGACCGTATACGGTCGGTACTACCTGAGGTTCGCGAACTCGTTAGCGGTTTTCGACTGGGATCCACTCGCGGAGGGGTTCGCCGGTATAGAGCTGGCGGGGGCGGAAGATGCGGGTGCTGGGGTCGGCTGCCAGCTCCCTCCACTGGGCGATCCATCCGGGGAGACGTCCCAGGGCGAACAACACAGTGAACATGTCAGTTGGGAAGCCCATCGCCCGGTAGATGATCCCGGAGTAAAAGTCCACGTTGGGATATAGCTTTCGCTCTACGAAGTAATCGTCGGAGAGGGCAACCTCTTCGAGTTGACGAGCAAGGTCGAGCATCGGATCGTCCACCCCCAGCGAATCGAGGACGTCTTCAGCAGCACCCTTGATGATCTGCGCCCGCGGGTCGAAGCTCTTGTAGACGCGGTGGCCGAACCCCATCAGACGGAAAGAGTCGTTCTTGTCCTTGGCCCGTTTCACCACCGTGTCGACGTCCTGGCCGCTTACAACGATCTGCTCGAGCATCTCGAGGACCGCTTGGTTGGCCCCGCCATGCAACGGGCCGGAAAGGGCATGTATGCCTGCCGCGACCGAGCTGAAGATATTGGCGTGACCGGACCCGACGAGACGCACCGCCGAGGCTGAGCAATTCTGGCCATGGTCGGCATGGAGGATCAGCAACAGATTGAGTGCCCGAGAAACCACCGGGTCGGGGACGTATTCCTCGGCCGGGACTGAGAACATCATCTTCAGGAAGTTGGAGGAGTAGTCAAGTTCGTTGTCCGGGTAGACGTAAGGCTGATGGACTGCGTACTTGTAAGACCAGGCGATCATCGTTGGTGTCTTGGCAATGAGCCGTCGCGCGCTTACATCTACGGCGGCCTCGTCAAGAGGATCCAGGGCGTCGGGGTAGTAGGTCGCCAGGGCCGACGTAGCCGAGGCAAGGATCTGCATCGGATGGGCATTGTGGGGAAATGCCTCGAACATGTGCTTCACGTCTTCGCGTAACAAGGTGTGCAGGGTGATGGCCTCGACATAGGTCTCGAGCTCGGCTTTGTTGGGCAACTCGCCGTACTGGAGTAGATAGGCAACCTCGAGGAACGTGGCGTTCTCAGCGAGTTGCTCGATGGAATAGCCGCGATAGCGGAGGATGCCGGCTTCTCCGTCGATGAAAGAGACTGTTGACTGACCTTCGGCCGTGTTGCCGAAGCCCTTGTCGATCGTGACCAGACCGGTCTGTCCTCTCAGCTTGCTGATATCGACAGCCGTGTCACCTTCAGTCCCTTCGTAGGTGGGGAGCGATATTTCTGTCTCTCCGTGACGGAGAATCGCATCGGGCATCTAGTTCCTTTCTGGCCGCTACTCGCCTGAGGAGCTGGCGGCTGCAATCACCTGTTGGACCTCACTGTGTGGCACCTCGGCGTAGTGGTCGAATTCGACCTCGAAAGTGCCTCGGCCTGAGGTCAATGATCGCAGTTCTGCAGCATATTGCTGCATTTCGGCCATCGGCACTTCCGCGGACACCGATCGAAGGTTGCCATCACCTTCCATCCCAAGGACTCGACCTCGTTTGGAGTTGATGTCGCCCATCACATCACCGAGATAATCTTCGGGCACCGTGACTGTGATTTTCATCACGGGCTCGAGGAGAACCGGGCGGAGTTTCTCCGATGCACTCCTGAATGCATGGATGCCTGCCATACGGAACGACATCTCATCCGAGTCAACCGCGTGGTGTTTGCCGTCGTAGACCTCGGCTGCGATATCGACTACGGGGTAGCCGGCAACGATGCCACGCTGGAGTGCTTCCTGGACACCTTTGTTCACCGCAGGAATGAAGCCACGAGGTATCGATCCGCCTTTCACCGAGTTGACGAACTCGTAGCCACTCCCACGTGGTCTCGGCGAGAAACGAAGTTTCGCCACTCCAAACTGGCCCCGACCGCCACTTTGTTTTCGATGTTTGCCCTCGGCTTCAGCTGACGCGGTAATCGACTCGCGGTAGGGAATGGCGGGAGGCGCTGCGTCTATCTCAACTCCGAACATTCTTTGAATTCGGTCCAAGGTCACGTCGAGGTGGGTGTCACCAAGCCCGGCCATGATTGTCTCACCGGTCTCGCCACGTCGCTCAATCCTCACCGTCGGATCGCTCTCCTCGATACGATGTAGGGCAGTGGAGAGCTTCTCGTCGTCATGGTGAGAGTGGGGTGTGATTGCGATCTCGGCGACTGGACGCGGATATACGACAGGCGTGATCGTTGCGTCGAGACCATAAGAGCGGATGGTGTCACCTGGGTGGAGATCTTCGATCTTGGCGACCGCGCCGATGCCGCCGACTGGTAGTTCGCTGACATCGTGATGTTCTTTGCCCTGGAGTTTGAAGAGATTGTGAAGCCTGACCTTTCCGCCCCTGGCAAGTTCGAGGTCTTGGTCGGCCTTCGCTGTTCCCGAGAAGATGCGAAAGAGGGATATGCGTCCAACGAACGGATCCGTAATTGTCTTGAAAACGTAAGCCAGAAGCGGGCCGTCCGGAGAAGACGATCCCGTGTCGCCCGAATCAAGGGGCGGCATCACACGTTCTAGGGGGTTCGGCCCGTAGTCGACGATGAACTCGAACAGGGTGTCGATGCCGATCAGCTTCTCTGCTGACGTCACCAATACCGGCTGGATCTGGCCGGCGACGATTCCGGTGTGGATGGTTGAGACGATTTGGTCTCGCGTCGGTTCGGTGCCTTCGAAGTAGGCCTCCATCATGTCGTCATCAGTCTCGACAACAGTTTCGATCAGTCCGGTGTGGGCGGCGTGAACACGTGTTTCGACTTCACTCGGGAGGTCAACCAAAGATCCGGTTTTTGAACCACTGGAATACTCGTATGCCCGTTCGGTGGCGACTCGGACAAGACCTCGCATGTGCTGCTCTTCACCGATTGGCACCTGAATCGGGGCTATAGCCTTGCCGAACGCTGATCGCAGCTGATCGAGGGTTCGTTCGTAAGACGCTCGCTCACGGTCGAGTTTGGTGATGACAACCACACGGGGGATTCCCTCCTCGCCGGCCGTCCTCCACAGTTGTTCGGTTTGGACTTCGACGCCGTCGACAGCGGAGACACAGAAGAGTGCGAGGTCGGCGGCCCGGAGTGCGGATCGGGCATCACCAACGAAGTCGCTCGACCCCGGAGTGTCGATGATGTTGACCCTTGTGCCCTTCCAGTCGACAGTGCCCACAGATAGCCCGAGTGAGATTTCACGTTCGATTTCCTCTGGCTCATGGTCGAAGGTCGTGGTTCCTTGTTCTACCGAGCCCAGCCGGTTGATGGCTCCTCCGACAAAGAGGAGCGCTTCTCCAAGCGTGGTCTTCCCACTGCCACCATGACCGACCAGGGTGATGTTGCGAACTCTGTCGGGAACCACTTGACCTCCTTGTAGAAAGAACGACGATCCTAACCCTGCTTCTGGCAGGGGAACCACAGGCCTCCCCAGGCGGGTGCTACTTTCCTGCCCGTGATTGACAGGTGGGTTCGACCCAAAGTGACCCGGTTCCTCGAGCCCATTGGCAAAGGCCTGATTACTCTCGGGATGACTCCGACAGCAATGACTGTGCTCGGACTCATCGTGGTCATCACGGGTGCGTTTGTCATCTCCTCTGGTCGGCTCGCTCTGGGCGCTTGGATCGTGTTAGGCGGTTCGGTGCTGGACGGTCTTGACGGGGCAGTAGCTCGGGCCTCCGACAGCGTGACCGCCAAAGGTGCATTCCTTGATTCAGTCTTCGACCGTCTCGGGGAAATAGCGGCCTTCGCCGGTCTTGGTTTCGCGCTGGCGGGCGACGCCCGAGTGCTCCTCCTGATTGTGGTTGCAATCGGCGGCGCCTTGATGGTCCCCTATCTGAGAGCCAGGGCCGAAGCGGAGGGCCTTGAGGGTAAAGGGGGCCTGATGGGAAGAGCGGAGAGAATCATTGTCTTCAGCATCGGTCTCATCTTCGGAGTTATCGAGCCCATGCTTGTCGTATTCCTGGTCCTTGTTTGGCTAACGGTCGTCATGCGGTTCGTGCGCACCTACCGTTCCATTCCGTGAAGCATTTTCTCGCCTACCTCGGTCTCCGGGCAGGCGTCGGACTCATCGGTCTTCTTCCCGATCGCACCGCTCGGTCACTTGGCGGAATAGGGGGTCGCATCTGGCACTCGCTCGACCGCGACCGTCGGAGAATGGCAGAACGTCATATGGCTCGAGTTTTGGGAAACGGGGCAAATGTGACTGAGGCTTCTGAGTCGGTCATGGAGGCTTATGGCAAGTATCTGGCCGAGGCCCTGTGGGTCCGAGGCAAAAGAGTGCCAGGAATTTTGGAGCGAACCGAAGTCGAAGGCCTTGATTGGGTTCTTGAGGCTCGCGACGCCGGTAAAGGGATCGTCTTCGCTGTTCCCCATGTCGGAAACTGGGAGGTAGCCGCCCCGGTGGCGGTGGCGAACGGCATTCCTGTTGTGGCGGTGGCCGAGGATCTCCCCAACAAGCGGATCACAGAATGGTTCACAGCGATGCGGGGTGACTACGGCATCGAGATCGTTCTTGCCACCGGGAGCATGCAGGTGATGCGTGATCTGGAGGAGGCGCTGGCTGCGAACAAGGCGGTCGCACTGCTCTCAGACAGAGACCTGAAGGGCCGTGGCATCGAAGTCGACTTCTTTGGTGAGCGAACGACTATTCCCCCAGGTCCGGCCACTCTGGCGATTCGGACCGGAGCACCTCTGCTGCCGGTTGCATGCTACTTCACAGACGGCGGATATCGCGTGGTCGTACGCCCGGAGATCCCGATCCCGGACGACGGTACCCGCCCGGAAAAGGTCAAGGCGATGACACAGTCTGTCGCCAAGGAGTTGGAGATATTGATTCGGGATGCTCCGGATCAATGGCATCTCGTTGTTCCCAATTGGCCTTCCGACCAGGAGTGAAACCGTGAAGATCGGGTTGGTTTCCCCATACGACCTTTCAAGGCCAGGAGGTGTGCAGGCTCAGGTGCTCGGCCTAGCCAAGAGTCTCGAAGCCGGGGGGGATGAGCCGCTGGTGATCGGTCCGGAATTGCCTGATGGGATCTCTGGTGTGGACCTGGGGCGATCGTTTGTAGTCCCAGGTAATGGTTCGAAGGTGCCTATCTCGATCGACCCGACCGTCCGACGGGTGATGAGGTCCGTGGCAGCAAGCTTTGACGTGCTCCATGTCCATGAGCCCCTGATGCCCACCGTTTCGTTGTCTGCTCTTCGGGTTGGCGTCCCGGTAGTTGCTACCTTCCATGCCGCCCCGGGTGAGATGGGTATTCGGTTCTACAACCTCCTCGGAGGCTTGATTACCCGAATCCTTGGTCCCAACGTCCGCAAGGTCTCTGCGGTTTCGGAGACGGCACGGGCTCCAATCCCACCAGGTCTGCATGTCGCCATTGTTCCCAATGGGATCGATGTTGCCTCGCTGCAAGTCGACGTTGAGAGAAATCCGAGACGCGTTGTGTTCCTGGGAAGAGACGAACCCAGGAAGGGACTCGATGTCCTGCTCGAGGCCTGGCCATTGGTCCTCGAAGAGGTGCCGGGGGTCGAGTTAGTCGTGATGGGAGCCGAGCGAGACCTGCCAGGCATCGAGTGGATGGGACGGGTCGACGACGACGTCAAGACCGAGATGCTCAACAGTGCAGCGATCTATGTCGCTCCTAACAGCGGGGGAGAGTCGTTCGGGATTGTCCTTCTCGAAGCGATGGCCGCCGGCGCTGCAGTCATTTCATCCGATCTCGATGCGTTCACAGACGTTGGCGGAGACGCTGCCCGATACTTCAAGAACGGCAACCCGGAGTCCCTGTCCAACGAAATCGTTCGTATGCTTCGACACGAAGACATCCGGTCCGCTCTTTCCGAGGCAGGGCGTGCCAGAGCCGCCGAGTTCGATTGGGGCTTTGTATCTGCCGCCTATCGCACGCTGTACGAGGAGAGTCTCTCCTAGGAGAGGGCTCTGCCTTGGGAGAGTCCTCCGATTGGCAGTACAATTCGGAGTTCCCAAAGGAGAAAGTTGTGGTTGAAACTGGAACCGATCGCGTCAAGCGTGGCTTAGCCGAAATGCTCAAGGGCGGCGTGATCATGGACGTCGTCAACGTCGAGCAGGCGAAGATCGCAGAAGAAGCCGGCGCCGTTGCGGTAATGGCCCTCGAGCGTGTTCCAGCTGACATTCGCAAGGACGGTGGTGTGGCGCGCATGTCCGACCCATCGATGATCGAAGGCATCCAGGCCGCCGTCAACATTCCGGTGATGGCCAAGTGTCGAATCGGCCACTTTGCAGAAGCCTTGGTACTCCAGTCTCTCGGGATCGACTACATCGACGAGTCTGAAGTGCTCACCCCGGCCGATGACGACAATCACGTCGACAAATGGGCGTTCACCACACCATTCGTTTGTGGTGCTCGAAATCTTGGCGAGGCGTTGCGTCGGCTCGGTGAAGGCGCCGCGATGATTCGCACCAAAGGCGAAGCCGGCACTGGGAACGTCGTCGAGGCGGTCCGACACATGCGCACCGTCACGTCTGAGATGCGAGCCATTGCTTCGATGGATGCGGAGCAATTGATGGCTGCGGCTCGTGATCTTTCCGCGCCTTACGACCTGGTCAAAGAAGTTGCGGAAACCGGCAACCTGCCAGTCGTGAATTTCGCAGCCGGGGGAATTGCCACCCCTGCCGATGCTGCTCTGATGATGGGGCTTGGAGTCGACGGTGTCTTTGTTGGTTCCGGCATCTTCAAGAGCGCTGATCCTGTGGGTTATGCAAGGGCCATCGTCGAAGCCACCACCTTCTGGAACGAGCCCGAGGTAGTTGCCAAGGTCTCCCGCGGGCTTCCTGAAGCGATGCCCGGTCTTGAGATCGACACCCTGTCCGAATCTGAGCAGCTGGCTCGCAGGGGATGGTGAGATGACTCGGGTCGGCGTCCTGGCCCTTCAGGGCGACGTCCGGGAACACATCTCGATACTCGAATCCCTCGGTGTAGAAGCTGAGCAAACCAAGAAACCCGATCAGCTAGTCCACCTCGATGGGTTGATCATCCCCGGTGGCGAGTCGACGACCATTGGAAAGATGGCGGTGCGGTTCGGTCTGCTGGAACCACTCCGGGAGTCGATTGCAGACGGTCTTCCCGTTTACGGAACCTGTGCAGGAATGATATTCCTTGCTGCGGCGATCGCTGATGGTGACCAGCCTCTCATTGGCACGCTCGACGTGGTTGTGAAACGCAACGCTTTCGGGCGCCAAAATGAGTCGTTCGAGGCGGATGTCGACGTTTCCGGGCTTGATGACTCGTTCCATGCTGTTTTCATCCGGGCACCATGGATTGAGAAGGTGGGCTCTGAAGTGGATGTTCTGGCGACGATCAACGATCATCCCGTCATGGTTCGTCAGGACCGAATGCTGGCGACATCCTTTCACCCCGAACTGACGGGTGACGGACGGATTCACCAGATGTTACTGGATTTGATCTGAGGTTTTAGAAGTGTCTGGACACTCCAAATGGGCCAACATCAAGCACCGCAAAGGTCGGCAGGACGCAGCCCGCGGAAAGTTGTTTGGCAAACTCGCCAAGGCGATTGAGGTTGCTGCGCGGGACGGTGGGGGCAACCCCGAATTCAACCCGACCCTTGCCACCACTATCGAGAAGGCGAAGGGCGCCTCCATGCCCAACGACAACATCGATAGGGCGGTCAAGCGAGGGACCGGCGAGGTCGAGGGTGCAATCTACGAGGAGATGTTCTACGAGGGATATGGCCCCGGTGGTGTAGCCCTGTATGTCCAGGTGCTCACCGACAACCGCAACCGCGCCGCCTCGGATGTCCGTTCGACATTCACCCGTCACAACGGGAATCTCGGCGAGCCGGGCTCGGTCGGTTATTTGTTCGACCAGAAGGGCGTGATTTTCGCCTTGGGCGATGAAGACGACCTGATGCTCCTTGCGTTGGACGCAGGTGCTGAAGACGTTCGTGACAGTGGTGAAGGGCTGTTTGAAGTCGTCACCGATGCCTCCGAGATGAGATCAATTCGTGATGCCCTCCAGGACGGGGGAGTGGAGATCGAGTCGGCCGACGTAACCCAACTCCCGTCGAACACCGTGCCCGTTGAGGAGAAGGAGGCGAAGAGCCTGCTGCGTCTCATAGACGCCCTCGACGATCTCGACGACGTTCAGGCCGTTTTTTCCAACTATGACATCGACGATTCTGTGATGGAGAAGGTTCTGGCAGAAGCGTGAGCGTCGCACTCACCGATGTACAGGCCTTTTTTGAGAAAGAACTGCCCTTCTTCTCAGAATTCGATTTCAACATCGAGTCGGTCGACGAGACCGTTGGTGTGGCTCGTTTTGTATATGACGATAAATGGACTCGGCCCTATCAGATCATCAACGGCGGGACGCTGATGGCGCTGGCTGATGTCGCTGTGTATCTAGCGATATTCGGGCGGCTCGGGATCATCCCTTTAGCTGTCACCAACGAACTCAAGATGAACTTTCTCCGACCGGCGATCGGTGGTGACGTTCTCGCGAGTGCCGAGTTGATCAAGGTCGGTCGGCGTGTTGCTTATGGGTCTGTCGACGTCTTCATGGACGGTGAGCCCGAACGCCTGGTGGCTCATGCCACGAGTAGCTACATCCTCCCCGACGCCTAGTGGATCCAATCGAATTCTTCGCAAAACTTGGATACTCGCTAGACACCGAAGAAGACGAACGGGGTGTCTTCTGGGTCAATCTTGTCCACGGCGAGCAGGTGGTGGCACGTCGTTATGGGCGAGGGGACACGGAGTCGGCTGCTAAGCGGAGGGCGATGGAACGCTGGCGACAGGAGCAGATCGGATGAGAGTTCACTTGATAGCGTCCAGGTTCAAATACTGAAAGAGCTGGTCCGATCTATTAGGGGCCGCCGGCCTCGGGGGCGCGACGCCCCAGCCCCGCTCTATTAGGGGCCGCCGGCCTCGGGGGCGCGACGCCCCAGCCCCGCCCCCACTTTCGAAACCATAGAAACCACCGTCATCCGTATTACTGTCATAGAACATATGTTCGTGTTGGGTATCGATCCTGGTCTCTCGATCACCGGCTATGGAGTGATCGAAGGGCCCCACCCTCCCAAGCCAGTCCTCGCCGGGGTCATTCGAACAGAGGCTGGAACTCCGATGCCACAACGTCTCGCAGAACTTCACCGCGGCCTGACTCAGGTGATCGCCGACACCCATCCAGACGTGATTGCGTTGGAAACCGTGTTCACGAACCGCAATCTCCAGACCGCCATCGCGGTTGGTCGCGCCTCTGGCATCGCCCTCCTTGCTGCCGCTGAGGCGGGTATCCCGGTTCATGAATATGTGCCAACAGCAATCAAATCAGCGGTCACCGGCGATGGTGGCGCCAACAAGAAGCAGGTGCAAGAAATGGTCGCTCGTCTCCTCAGCCTCGAAGAAGCCCCAAAACCAGCAGATGCAGCTGATGCTCTGGCTATCGCCATCTGCCACTTGAACGCCGCTCCACTTCAGGTGAGTCGGTGATCGGGCGTCTTCGTGGGATGTTGGTGTCCCAACGCGAAACCACAGTGACCATCGACGTCAACGGAGTCGGATACGAGATACAGCTCACCCCACGAGACCTAGGGTCGTTGCCAGGGGTGGGTGAGGAGATAGTTCTTCACACTCACACCTATGTTCGTGAGGACGACCTTCGACTTTTCGGTTTCGCCGCCGAAAGCGACCGGGAGCTCTTTCGCATTCTGATCGGCGCTAGTGGTGTCGGCCCCAAGGTGGCCATGGCGATGCTCGGCTCCATGTCCGCTGATGAAATGGTGCGTGCCATCGTCTCAGAGGATGCTGACGCCCTCACTATCGCTCCCGGTGTTGGCAAACGAGGCGCACAAAAGATCGTGCTCGAGCTTGCCCCCAAACTGGCAGGTCATGAGGTCACCCTGATCAGTGGTGGAGGCTTCGTGACGGTCCGTAGCGCCCTCGAAGGGCTTGGGTACTCAACGGCAGAAATCAACGGCGTCGTTGGAGCTCTCAATCCTGACGATCCAATTGAGGTTCAAATCAAGTCTGCTCTGCAGAGTCTGGGAAATCGGTAGTGGTGTTTGTAAGGCGGACCACTAGAGATGCGTGAAGAGAGCCTGCTCAGCCCAACGATCGAAAACGAAGAGGAGATCTCGCTGCGGCCGAGAACTCTCGACGATTTTGTCGGCCAAGCCAAGGTCAAGAACCGTCTCAAGATTTCGCTCGAAGCGGCGGTCAAAGAGGGGCGTTCCCTTGACCACGTGCTGTTCTCGGGACCTCCTGGGCTCGGTAAAACCACGCTGGCAGCGATCGTTGCTGCCGAGAAGGGGGTGTCGATCAGGATCACCTCAGGTCCAGCGTTGGAACGGCCGGGGGACCTAGCGGCGATACTTTCCAACCTCCAGCCACAAGATGTGTTTTTCATCGACGAGATCCATCGTCTTCCTCGAGCGGTTGAAGAGGTGCTCTATCCAGCAATGGAGGATTTTCAACTCGACGTGGTGCTGGGCAAGGGGCCGACGGCTCAGTCCATCCGAATCGACCTTCCGCGATTCACCCTGATTGGCGCCACCACCCGAAAGGGCAAGGTCACCGCGCCTCTCCGAGACCGCTTCGGGATCGATGAGAAGCTCGACTACTACGAACCGGACGAACTTGCCGTGATCGTCCGTCGTTCAGCCGGGATCATCGAGGTAGCAATAACCGACAGCGCCGCCCAACTCCTTGCTGAAAGAAGTCGTCAGACCCCGCGAATCGCCAATCGACTACTTGCCCGAGTGCGGGACTATGCCGTGGCTAGAGCATCCGGGGATATCGACATCGAGGTGGCGTCCGAGGCTCTCGAGATCTACGAAGTCGACGATCTCGGCCTGGATAAGGTTGACCGTTCAATACTCAACGCCATCATCGATCGATTTGGGGGAGGCCCGGTTGGCCTTTCGACGCTGGCCATCGCAGTCGGTGAGGAGCCGGAAACTGTCGAGGACGCTTATGAGCCCTTCTTGTTGCAGTCAGGCCTCATCAAGAGGACACCGCGGGGAAGGGTTGCAACACGACACGCCTACACCCATCTCAACATCGAGCCACCCCAGGGTGCCCAGGGTTTACTGCTCTAGCCAGCTGTGAAGGTCTCCAATTTTCACTACGAGTTGCCCGACGTGGCTATCGCCCAGTCAGCAATAGAGCCGAGACACGACTCTCGGCTGCTCGACACCCGCGATATGAGCGATCATCGCTTTCTCGGCCTACCCGCTTTGCTCACACCAGGCGACTTGCTGGTGGTCAACAACACAAGAGTCCGCGCTGCCCGACTTATTGGAAACCGGGCTGAAACAGGTGGCCAGGTTGAGCTGCTGCTCCTCGAACGTCGTGATGACGGTATCTGGATGGCCTTGGCAAAGCCTGCTCGCAGACTTCGACCGGGAGTGGTGATCGAGTTCGAAGGCCTCACCGCCACTGTCGAGAGCCGGCAGTCCGCAGGTCTGGTGCAAGTGTCACTTGATGCAAGTGACGAAGAATTGGCCATAGCCGCAGCAGGTGAAATGCCACTTCCCCCGTATTTCACCGGACAACTGGATGATCCGGAGCGATACCAGACGCTATACGCCGAACTTCCCGGATCAGCAGCTGCACCCACGGCCGGGCTCCACTTCACCGACGAGGTCATGACCGCGTTGGCGAGCAAGGGAATCGAGATGGCAACGGTTGACCTCCGTGTCTCCCTCGACACTTTTCGACCGATGAGTGTGGAAGACACCGAAGACCACCAGATGCACTCGGAGTGGTGCTCGGTTCCCGATGAAACGGCCGAGGCCATTGCTTCAGCCAACAGGGTTGTTGCGGTCGGCACGACCGTCGTGAGAACTTTGGAGTCCTTCGCAGATGGGTCGGGTGGGGTGATGCCAGGAGCTGGTCACACCGAGATCTTCATCGCCCCCGGACACGAGTTCCAGGTCGTTGACGCATTGATCACGAATTTTCACATGCCTTCGTCCACCCTGCTCGTGCTGCTGGCCGCATTCATAGGTGAGCGCTGGCGTGACGCCTACGCGACAGCGCTCGAGCGTGGCTACCGGTTCCTGTCGTTCGGTGACGCGATGTTCTGTGATCGGACCTACACCTAACCTGGACGCAATGTCAGCGGTCACCTGGTCCTCCATAGCCACCGACGGCGCCGCTCGCACCGGCTGGCTCAAAACCTCCCACGGCGAAGTGCGGACACCGACTTTCATGCCGGTCGGGACAAGAGCTGCGGTCAAGGCGGTTGATTCCGACGATCTGACGTCAGTTGGAGCTGACATCGTGCTCTCCAACACCTATCACCTGATGCTGAGACCAGGCGCCGAACTGGTGGCCAAGATGGGCGGGCTTCACGAATTCATGAGTTGGGATGGGCCGATCCTCACCGACTCCGGCGGGTATCAAATCTTCTCCCTGGAACCAAAGATCGATGAGGAAGGAGCAACGTTCAGGTCTGTCTACGACGGTTCGCAGGTGCACCTCTCACCGGAGGACGCAGTCGGTGTGCAGGCTCAGTTAGGTGCGGATATCGCGATGGTGCTCGATGTGTGTGTCGGTCTGCCTGCCCCTGTCGAAGAGGTGGATGCCGAGATGCGACGCACGCTGCGGTGGGCCGAGCGGTGCCTACAGGCACACGGCAGGGACGACCAGGGACTGTTCGGAATCGTGCAGGGTGGCGTTGATCCCGATTTGAGAGCTGAGAGCGCCCGGGAAACGGCTGCGTTGGGTTTCGCTGGATTTGGGATTGGGGGGCTGTCGGTAGGGGAGCCTGATAACCAGCGAAACAACGCCCTCGAAGCAGCGGTGAACGAGTTGCCGCCAGACAAGCCGAGATATGTGATGGGTCTGGGTGACACAGACGGACTATTGGACGCCATTGTTCGGGGAGCAGACATGTTCGACTGTGTTCTGCCCACCCGGCTGGCGCGACACGGCAAGGTTCTCACTACAAGCGGTGATTTCAATTTGAACAAGTTGCGATTCGAGACCGAGGATTCACCGATTGACCCTGATTGCTCCTGTCATACCTGCTCCATCTATTCAAAAGCCTATTTGCGTCATCTGATTCGGATGAAGGAATTATCGGCACACCGGCTGTTGTCGATCCACAACCTCCACTACACATTTGGGTTGATCGGCGGTGCTGGCGCTGCCATCGAGGAAGGCCGGCTCAGTGCTTACATCGACGGGGTACGCGTCGCTCGTTCCGACGGTTCGGCGTAGAGCTCAATCAGCGCCTAATCTCGTCCTCTGTCCACTCTCTCCACGGAGGAACCGTGAGCTTTTTCGTGTTTGCCCAAGAGTCAGGTGGTGGAGGCCAGGCGTTCTCACTGGTCCTTCTCGCCGGCATGATTGGTGTCTTCTACTTCCTGATCATCCGCCCGCAGCGCAAGCGATCAAAAGCGCAGCGAGAACTCTCCGACTCGCTCGAACCGGGTCAGGAGGTCAGAACCATCGGTGGTATCCATGGCACAGTGATTTCCGCTGATGATGAGAGCGTTCTTCTCAGTGTCGAGGAGGGTCGCATTCGTGTGTCTCGCCGTGGCATCGGTTCCCGCGTAGGAGACGAAGACTGAAGTGACCCGACGTGTTGTCGGTCTTGTCGTTGTCCTGGCCGTCGCATGGGGAGGGCTCGCTGCCCTAATTGCAGCAGGCATGACGCCGCGTCTTGGGCTCGATCTCCAGGGCGGTACCGCTGTGGTTTTGACCGCACCCGAAGGGACTGACCCCGATCTCCTTGCTGTCTCCGTGGAGATCATGATCCAGCGCATCGAAGGTTTTGGCCAGGTTCAAGAACCTGACATCTCGATCTCCGGCGACAACACAGTGGTAGTCCAGTTGCCAGGCGTTGAAGACGAGCAAAGGGCGATCGAAGCTGTCGGTCAGACAGGCCAACTCTCCTTTCGGCCGGTTCTGGCCGCTTTTCCGGGGATCATCGGACCACTCGCCGGCACCAACACTCCAAACGTCGACAATCAAACGGGTCTCACCATCGAGGACGACATCTACGCCGAGTCTGCCTACCTGCTCTACGAGGGAAGTTTCCAGCCAGAAGTGTTGGAGCTTGGAGCGGCTGAACTGGAGGGCGACGACGTAGCGGATGCGGTGCCCATTTTCGACACATCTTCGGCTGTGTGGGCGGTCAGTCTCGACTTAACCGGCGAAGGCGCAGTGAAATTCGCCGACATGACTGGCGAAGCTGCCTCATATCCACCCGGCGATCCACGTCGTCAGATCGCCATCGTGCTCGACGAGCTAGTTGTCTCGGCTCCAGCTGTGAATCCCAGCGTCCAGCCCGGAGTGGGTATCACCGGTGGCCGGGCACTGATAACGGTAGGTTCGGCTGAGGATGCGCAGAAAGAAGCAGCCGACCTCGCACTGATACTTCGCTATGGCTCTTTGCCGGTTGAATTCGAGATATCTGCCGTTCAAAAGGTCTCGGGGACACTTGGGGCAGATTCACTTCAGGCTGGGATAATCGCCGGACTCCTCGGTCTGGCTCTCGTTGCGATCGTGCTCATGGTGATCTATCGATCGCTCGGTCTGCTTGCCATCCTCGGTCTGACGGTATTCGGTTCGCTCCTGATCACACTGTTCGGATTGCTAGGCGAGTGGCAAGGTCTGACCCTCACGCTTGCCGGAATCACCGGGATCATTGTCTCAATCGGCATCACCACGGATAGCTACATCGTCTACTACGAACGGATCAAGGAAAACCTACGTAGCGGGATGGACATTGAAGAAGCCGTCGAACTCGGTTTCGTCAAGGCGTACCGGACGATTCTGACCGCCGACACCGTCAGCCTTCTCGCGGCCGGGCTTCTCTATGCCTTGGCGGTTGGGGCGGTCAAGGGTTTCGCCATAGCGCTAGGGCTGGCCACACTTCTCGACATCTTCATCGTTCGGGCCTACACCCGCCGGGCTGTGAGCCTGCTGGCCGAAACGCCACTTGGATCAGGAGGCTGGTTCAGCATCGAAGGAGCTGCCAAATGAGCGCCTGGAGCCGTCTCAACAGAGGTGAGACAACAATCGATTTTGTCGGCAAGCGCAAGCGGTGGTTCACCATCTCCGCGGTCTTGTTGCTCATCTCGATCGCATCGTTTGCCATAAGCGGACTCAACCTCGGTCTCGAGTTCGAGGGTGGGCTTGGTCTCCAATCGCCAAATCCAGCAGGCGCAGACGTTGCTGAGGTTCGGAGTGCGCTGGAGGATGTTGGCGTCGACGATGCCACCATTCAGATGCTCGATGATGGCGAGGCCGTTCGAATTACGACCAAGGAGCTCGATACCGAGATTCTCGAGGTGGCAGTTGACGCCGTCGTAGATGTGACCGGTGCCGAGCGCGCTGAAATATCCATCGAGGCAGTCGGGCCCACATTCGGTGCCCTCATCGCCAGGCGGGCCCTGATAGCCCTAGCGGTGTTCCTCGGTGTTGTTGTTTTGTTCATCAGCTGGCGTCTGGAGTTCAAGATGGCGCTGGCCGGCCTCGCAGCTCTTCTTCACGATCTGCTGATCACGGTTGGGGTCTATTCGCTCACCGGCTTCCCGGTCACCCCAGCCACGTTGGTCGCGGTCCTGGTGATCCTCGGTTACTCGCTGTATGACACCGTGGTTGTTTTTGACAAGGTGGAAGAGCTCGTTGAGATTGAAGAGCAGAAGACATATTCCGAAATCGTCAATCAAGCAATGAATGCCGTCCTCTCGCGCTCGCTGGCAACGTCTCTGACGTCGTTGCTGCCGGTGGGGAGCATTTTGTTTGTCGGATCTTTCATACTCGGGGCCCCGACTCTTCGAGACTTCGCTCTTGCTCTCTTCGTCGGCATCGCCGCGGGTACCTACTCGTCGATCTTTGTGGCCGCGCCTCTCCTGGCGACCTGGAAAGAACGCGAGGAGGAGTGGCAAGATCGCGCCGAATGGGTGAGTCGTCGCGCAAAGTCGGGCCGCCGCTGATCCGCTCGTAGACTCTGTCGAGTGGAACACATATCCTCACTCATACGCGACATCCCCGACTTCCCCGAACCCGGGATTGTCTTCAAAGACATCACCCCGGTTCTCGCTGATGCGAGAGCATTCTCTGATCTGATCGACCTTCTCGCTGAGCCGTTCCACGACGCCAACATCTCAAAGGTCGCAGGGATCGAAGCTAGAGGTTTCACACTTGCCACACCTGTTGCGGAACACCTAGGAGCCGGATTCGTACCCGTGCGCAAGCCAGGCAAGCTTCCCGCCGAAACTGTGAGAGAGGACTACAAACTCGAATACGGGACCGACGCACTCGAGATGCATCGCGACGCTGTTCACGAAGGGGAGAGGATCCTCCTCGTGGATGATGTGATTGCCACCGGGGGCACTGCTGCCGCCGCAGTTCGTCTTCTCAGGGAATTGGGTGCCGACGTCGTTGGTTTCTCCGTGTTCATCGAGCTGGCCTTCCTAAACGGAGCCAAGAAGCTGGACGGAGTGCCCCTTCATGCTCTCATCCAATACGACTGAACACGCGTCGTCGGCCTCACTCGTCGACGTCCTCGATGCCTTCAGGGTGCATCATCCCGACGGCGACATCGAGCTACTTCGCCGAGCATGTGATGTTGCGACAAAGGCCCACGCCGGCCAGGTTCGCAAAACCGGAGATCCCTTCATCACGCACCCACTCACTGTTGCGTTCATGCTTGCTCAACATGGACTGGACTCGGAAACCATCGCCGCGGCCTTTCTCCACGACACTGTCGAGGACACTGATCTCACCCTCGACCAGCTGCGCCATGAGTTCGGCACGGAGATCGCACAGCTGATTGATGGCGTCACCAAGCTCGACAGGGTCAGGTACTCGAATCGGGAACAGGCCCAGGCAGCGACGATTCGCAAGATGGTGGTTGCGATGGCTCAGGACGTCCGTGTCCTGATTATCAAGCTTTTCGATCGTCTCCACAACATGCGCACCGTCTATGCGTTGCGAGAGGAGAAACAGATTCGGGTCGCCAGGGAGACGCTCGACGTCTATGCACCATTGGCTCATCGTCTCGGCGCCGAAGAGATCAAACACGAGTTCGAAGACCGCTGTTTTGCCATTCTCTATCCGGGGCCCAATTCGGAGATCCAGAGAAAAGTTGCCGAAGCTGCGCCGGAGCGTGAGGCTTTCATAGAGAAGATGATCACCGAAATCACGGGGATGCTTGGCGATGCTGGAATCGATGCCGAGGTGACCGGCAGGCCGAAACATCAATATTCGATTTACCGAAAGATGATGGAGCAGAACAGGCCATTTGACGACATCCACGATCTCATTGGGATACGCATCGTCGCTGAGTCAACACGCGATTGTTACGCCGCTCTGGGGATGATTCACAGTCATTGGGTTCCGGTCACCGGGCGTTTCAAGGACTACATCGCGATGCCCAAAATCAACCTTTATCAGTCGCTGCACACGACGGTGATCGGACCCGATGGCAAGCCGTTGGAAGTCCAGATCAGGACCAAAGATATGCACAACCGGGCTGAGGCTGGGATCGCAGCCCACTGGCGATACAAAGAGGGGGACATCGAGCGCCGCTCGTCTGTGGAGGTTGAGGCCCTGGACGAGGATCCAGAAGAGTTCCTGGCCAACCTGAAACTCGATCTCTATCAGGATGAAGTTTTCGTCTTGACACCCGGAGGTGATGTCAAGGAGATGCCCAAAGGGTCGACCGCGGTGGACTTGGCTTATGCCGTCCACACTGAAGTCGGCCATCGATGTGTCGGAGCCAAGGTCAACGGTCGTCTTGTCCCGCTTTCCTCGCAACTGGAGTCGGGTGACATTGTCGAGGTGCTCACCACGAACTCGTCGGATGCCGGTCCGAGTCGCGACTGGCTCAAGTTTGTCCGCACCGGCAAGGCTAAGTCGAAGATCAAACACTGGTTCCAGCGGGAGCGACGCGACCAGGCGCTTGCTGACGGCAAGGAGATGGTTCAAGGTCTCTTCAAGAAGGAAGCATCCGAATTGTCCTCCGCCGAACGCGATGAGCATTTAGGAGCAATCGCAACGGAGCTTGGGCAAAAGGACTCAGAAACGCTGATTGCATCCCTTGGTGAGGGAAACGTCTCGATTGACTCGGTGGCTGCGCGTCTACACCGACGTCTCATTCCCGACACAGGTGACGAGTTGTTTCAGCCGCCACGTCGGCGAAGACCATCAGAGTCTGCCCATGTCGTGGTTGAGGGTCAGGACGACATGCTCATTCATCTGGCTCGATGTTGCTCACCGGTACCCGGAGACCCGATTGTTGGGTATGTGACAGTGGGTCGTGGTGTGTCTGTTCATCGAGCCGACTGCACCAACGTTGCGTCACTCGCCGACAGACGTGAACGTGCCGTCGAAGTGAGCTGGCCGGGTGATGATGGCGGCGCCTTTGTCGTGTGGATCCAGGTCGAGGCGCTCGATCGAACTCGGTTGCTACGGGATGTGACAGCGGTGGTCACCGATACTGGTGGGAACATCACCGCCTCATCTACAGCGGTTGGTGACGACCGGGTGGCGATCCTCAAGTACGAAATCGAGTTGTCGGACCCCAGTCAACTGCCACGGTTGCTGTCTGACCTTCGCGGTGTGGACGGAGTTTTCTCCGGATTCAGGCTCGCCAACGATCCCTCGGCCGGTTAGCCGGCGGACACCAAAATGCTCATCAAGACCATTCCCGCCTGGGTCGCCGAGACCAACGCCTATGTCGTGGCACACCAACCCGGAGGTCAAGCGATATTGGTCGACGCGCCACCCGACCCGGAGAAGATCGGTGCCTACCTAGCCGAAATCGACGTGACTCTTGTTGGGATCGTGCTCACCCACGGACATATCGATCACACCGGAGGCGCAGGTCATCTGGCGAAATCAACGGGCGCTGTCACTTATGTCCATCCAGACGACGATTTTTTGACGAAACACCCGGGAGAACAGCTGAAGATGATGTTTGGGATGACACCTCCGGGGGAGTATGACCTTCCTGAGATGTTTGAGAATCTCGGGGACGGCCAGTTGCTGGAACTCGGCGGTGTCAGCCTCGAGGTGCGTCAGACGCCGGGTCACACGCCAGGACATTGCTGTCTCTACTGGGAGTCTGAGGGGATTCTCTTCTCCGGAGACCAATTGTTTGCGGGAAGTGTGGGTAGAACCGATCTCCCCGGCGGCTCTTCGTCGGATCTAATGGACTCGATGCGTGAGCGAGTGATGGTCTTGGAAGACGAGGTCAGAGTGCTCCCAGGGCATGGTCCCGAGACATCAATTGGACGTGAGCGTCGAACCAACCCGTTTCGTCAGAACTGGGCAGGTTGAGTGGCGCGACGAGCCCGACGCGTCCAGCTGCCCGAGATGATCGCCACCACCGCGGCAACCAAGTAGCCAAGCGCAGATGGTGTCACCGTGTCGTCGATGGCCTGATCGATGAAACCCGAGAGGAATGAATCGCCAAACAGGTTTATTGCGCCAACCGTGGAGACTGCCCCGGTCCTACGGCGAACGTGAAACGCCAGGAACCCAGGTTGAGGACTGCCTGTCCGATCAGGGGAGCAAGAGTCGGGGCTATCAGGACGATTGCAACAACGATCGCCAGAGCACGCGCCAAAGCATCCCCGCTGTATCGGTCACGGAGGATCGCTCGGGAAACGATGCGTGGTGCGGCGGCACCGAGGCCCCAAACGAATCGAACGGCCTGAAGAAAGCCGAAGCTCGGGGCGAAAGTGGCGGCTACTCCAGAGACGATGTAGAGGACCAGGCCAAAGGTGAGGATCGGCTTGCGGCCGAATCGATCAGAGAGAGGGCCATAAATCAACTGGCCCATACCCCTTGTGCCCAAGAAGATCGAGACGATGGCTGCAGTCGCTGCCGGATTGTCATTCAGGCCGAAATGGTCCCGCACTTGGCAAGAGCAGGAAGCATGGCGTCGATCGCGATAACAGTTACCGCGTTGCGGCTGCCATCAAGGCGAGGAACTCACTTGGCTTCTGTTGCATGAGAACCAGCCTGACTCCGAGACGTATCGCAAACGCGACGCAAGGTAGCCGGGCCAAATGAGATCTCTGCTCAAAGGGTGGCACCGGTAACGTGCCTGGCTCGATGAGCTTTCAACCTCCGAAAGGGACAGATGACCTAGGTGCTCCGAGATCCCAGGCATGGCGCGAGGCGCTCTCGAAGTGGGATGTTTGGTCGGGACGTTATGGCTATCCGCTTGTGATGACCCCGATCTTCGAAGCAACGGGTCTCTTTGAACGCGGTGTTGGTGAAAACACCGAAGTCGTTTCCAAACAGATGTACACATTCACCGATCGTGGTGGAAGATCGCTGACACTCCGACCCGAGGGAACAGCTGCTGTGGTGAGGGCTTATCTCAACTCAGGTCAGCAAGGTGCATGGAAGGGGGCCTATGCCGGTCCCTACTTTCGCTATGAGCGTCCCCAAGGCGGCCGTCGTCGCCAGTTCTTCCAGCTTGGTGTGGAATACCTCGATGTGGAGAGCCCTCAGGCCGACGCTGAGGTGGTCGAATTGGGACATCGGTACTTGTCGTCAGTTGGTGTTCCCGGTCTCGCTCTGATGATCAACAGCCTCGGAGATCCGAATTGTCGACCGGCTTATGTAGAAGCGCTCAAGACTCACCTCAGGAGTCGCATGAATGACCTGAGTGACGACAGTCGCGGCCTTATCGACTCGAACCCGCTGCGGATACTCGATTCGAAAAAAGACCGCGACGTGGTCGGAGAGCCCCCCCGGATGCTGGACCATCTATGTGAGGCTTGTGCCGACCATTACAGAGGCGTGCTGGCCCTGCTCGATGACCTAGACATCCCCTATGCCCAGGACGATCGGTTGGTCAGGGGCCTTGATTACTACACCCGTACGACCTTCGAATGGATCGGTGGGGATCTCGATACTGCCCAGAATGCTGTCGGCGGGGGCGGTCGCTACGACGGTCTCTCGGAGTCGATCGGTGGCCGTCCCATGCCGGGTGTGGGTTTCGCGTTGGGGTTGGATCGCATCATGCTTTCACTGGGCGACCCCGAGTCGGCACATCTCGACGCCTATCTCATCTCGGAGACCGGGTCGTCCGAGGGGCTCGAGGCGGCGTCGTTTCTTCGGGCTGAGGGACTGCGAGTCGACTTCGACCCTGATGGGCGGTCAGTCAAAGCCCAGTTCAGATCCGCACGTCGGATCGGAGTTCCAGTGATCCTTGTTTGGAGAGGCAAATCACAGCCGATGGATATTCAGGCGGAAAACGGGCGCACCGAAGCACCGCTCGAGGAGGTCGCAAGATGGTTCGCAGACCAGGGATGAGAACCCATACCGCCGGTACGGTGTCTGAGTCGGACATCGGGTCAGAGGTGACGGTCGCCGGGTGGGTACAACGTCGACGCGATCACGGCGGGATCGCCTTCCTCGATATCAGGGATGCCAGCGGCATCGTCCAGATAGTGGCCGATCCCGATGAACACCCGGGTGTCGGCGAATTGAAGATGGAGTATTGCGTCCGGGTGACGGGGACGGTTCGCCCTCGACCAGAGGGAACCGAAAACCGTGACTTGACGACCGGAATGATCGAGATCGGAGCCGAAAAACTCGAGGTCCTAGCGTCGTCGAAGACTCTGCCTTTCATGATCGATGATCGGACCGATGTCGATGAACAGGTGAGGCTAAAACACCGCTATCTCGATCTTCGACGTCCCAGGATGGCTGCCAACCTGAAGGCGCGCTCGCGAGCGACATCCGCGATTCGGCGGACGCTCGACGACAGCGGTTTTCTCGAAGTCGAAACGCCGACCCTGATCAATTCGACACCGGAGGGAGCTCGGGACATGTTGGTTCCTTCCCGGCTTCGGCAGGGAGAGTTCTACGCGCTCCCCCAATCACCGCAGCTCTTCAAGCAACTCCTGATGATCTCTGGAGTGGAGCGTTACTTTCAGATTGCCCGTTGCTATCGGGACGAGGACTTTCGGGCCGACCGTCAGCTCGAGTTCACCCAACTCGATCTCGAAGGGTCATTCTGGGGTCGCGATGACGTCCTGGCGACGATCGAGGTGGTTCTGGCGGCAGTTGTGGAAGCGCTACGCGGAGTCGAGATACCCATTCCGTTTCCCCGGATGACATGGCAAGAGGCCATGGACCGTTACGGGTCTGATAAACCTGATGTGCGCTTTGGCATAGAGATCACGGATCTCTCAGATGTCGTGGCTGGGTCCGAGTTTGGAGTGTTCTCCGGAGCGCTCGACTCGGGCGGCACTGTCCGCGCCATCAACACCGGGAAACAAGAATGGTCCCGGAGTCGGGCGGACTCCATGACCGACCGGGCCAAGGAGCTCGGGGCCAAGGGTTTGGTGTGGATGGTGGTCGAGGAGGATGGCTCGCTTCGCTCCCCTGTCGCCAAGTTCTTGTCACAGACGGAAATAGCGGGAATCAGGGATCGTTTGGACGCGACAGCGGGTGATGTCCTGCTCATTGCAGCTGATACGTGGCGCACCGCGGTTGAGGTTCTCGGCGGGCTCAGACTCGAGTTGGGACGACCCGACACCCACGATGAGCTGGCGTTTCTCTGGGTTGTCGACTTTCCGTTGTTTGAGAAGGGGGAGGATGGGAAGATCACCTTCTCCCATCACCCTTTTACATCGCCGACGTCGATCGACGATATGCGGGATTCACCAGAGACGGCTCTCTCCCAGGCTTATGACGCAGTGGTCAACGGCATCGAGTTGGGCAGTGGCTCGATCAGAATCCATGACCCCGAGGTGCAGCGACAGGTGTTCGAGATACTCGGAATTGACGCTGAAATCGCTCAACGCCGGTTCGGCTGGTTTCTCGAAGCTCTCGAATACGGCACCCCACCCCATGGCGGTTTCGCCTTTGGTGTCGATCGGCTGGTGATGGTGCTTCAGGACGAGACTTCCATCCGGGAAGTCATACCGTTTCCTAAAACGCAAACTGGCACAGATCCGATGACTGAAGCCCCAACTTGGGTCGATGACATTCAGCTCCGAGAAATTGGAGTCGACCTCACGGCCGCATCGAAGTTGCGCCGCGATGGGGTCCAAGAAGCCACCGACGAGTCTTAAGCGAGGCATTCCGTTGGACAGCAACCAGATACGCAGCGCATTCATCGACTTCTTCGTAGAGCGTGAACACGAGGTTCGGGCTTCCGCGTCGTTGATCCCCACCGACCCGACCCTCTTGATGACAAATGCGGGCATGGTGCCCTTCAAACCCTTTTTCCTCGGCGAGGAGGAGGCGCCCTGGCCTCGTGCGGTTTCGGTGCAAAAGTGTGTCCGCACGATCGACATTGACATCATCGGCACCACCAAGCGACATCTCAGTTTTTTCGAGATGATGGGCAACTTCAGCTTCGGCGACTACTTCAAGGATAAGGCGATTCCTTGGGGATACGAGTTCTGCACTGAGGCCCTCGGCCTGGATGCAGATCGGCTCTGGTTCACAGTTCATGAAACCGACGACGAAGCCGCAGATATCTGGATCGATGGCGTCGGGGTGCCGGCCGAGCGAGTACAGCGGGGTGGCAAAGACAACTTCTGGCAGATGGGAGTGCCAGGACCTTGCGGTCCTGCCTCCGAGATCTTCTGGGACCGTGGGTCAGAGTTCGGGGATTCTGGAGGCCCGATCGGTGGCGACGAGGACCGTTTCATCGAGATCTGGAATCTGGTGTTCATGCAGAACATCCAGGATGAGCCCTACAACGTCATAGGTGACCTACCCGCGAGAAACATCGACACCGGTATGGGTCTTGACCGGATCGCTGCGGTCATGCAGAACGTTCCCTCGGTTTTCGATATCGACACCACCAGACACGTGTTGGGAGCTGCCGAGCGCTACACACGCCTCGAGTATGGCTCGAGTGAGACCTCGGACGTGTCCTTGCGAATTCTCGCTGACCACGGTCGCACTGTCACATTCTTGATTGGTGACGGCGTGGTCCCTTCCAATGACGGGCGCGGCTACGTGCTTCGTCGGGTGTTGCGGCGTGCGGTGCGACACGCCTGGCAATACGGAGGGGTGGGTCTGGTCACACCCGGATTGGTAGAAGCGACCATCGAAGTGATGGGCGAGACTTACCCGCAGTTGGTTGACAAGAAGGACCTCATCCTCGCGGTAGTGACACGCGAGGAGGAGAGCTTCCGCCGAACACTTGAATCCGGTCATCGGCTTCTCGACACCGAACTCGAGGCCGATTCGACCACCCTGACCGGGACTGCTGCCTTCAAGCTTCATGACACGTTCGGGTTCCCGATCGATCTCACCAAGGAGATCGCTGCCGAGCGCGGTGTCGACGTCGACCTCGAAGGGTTCGAGATTGAAATGGACGCGCAACGAAAGCGGGCGAGGGCGGCATGGAAGGGGAGCGACGCCGCAGAGTCAGCGAATGTGTATCGAGGCTTGATCGACACCCACGGTCTCACCGAGTTCATCGGCTACGAATTCGAGGCGGCCGACGGGATTCTGCTGTCCATCGTCGAGGGTGATGTCACTCTCGATCGGGCTGATGAGGGAATGGAAGTGGAGGTCTTCCTCGACAAGACCCCGTTCTACGCAGAATCGGGTGGACAGGTCGGCGATATCGGCTCAATCGAAACCGAAACTGGAAATGCTGTAGTAGTTGACACCCAGCATGCAATTCAAGGTTTGCATGGTCAAAAGGTGAGGGTTACCGACGGCTATCTGGTTGTTGGACAGGCGGTGCAGTCAGCCATTGACAGCCCCCGCCGCGACGCCATCCGTAAAAGCCACACTGGCACCCACGTCCTGCACTGGGCGCTTAAAGACGTGTTGGGAGATCACGCCAATCAGGCTGGATCATTGGTCGAGCCGGGACGTCTGAGATTTGATTTCTCCCACTTCTCACAGGTGAAAGCTGAAGAGCTTGCGATCATCGAGGCTGAGGTCAACAGTCGTCTCGTCGCGAACAGCCAGGTAAAAACAACAGTTACCTCGAAAGACGATGCCGCGGAGATGGGAGCCATAGCCTTTTTCGGTGACAAATACGGCGAAACGGTGCGCGTCGTCCAGGTTGGACAATTCTCCACAGAGTTCTGTGGCGGGACTCACACCACGAGTTCGGCCGAGGTAGGTCCGTTGCTTCTTACCTCCGAATCGTCGATCGGATCTAACATCCGACGTGTCGAAGCCCTCACAGGAATGGCCGCCTACGACAACCTTGTCTCCGTCCGCGAGTCTCTTTCTCGGACGGGACGGATACTGAAGACCGGTCCGACTGATGTTCCGGCGAGGGTGGAAGCGTTGCTCGCACGTGCATCCGATCTGGAGAAAGAGCTCGACATCCTGAGAAGTCAGCAACACGGCTCTGTTGCCGAAGAGCTGGCGGGCCAGGCGGAAAAGGTCGGTGAATGGGAACTGGTTGTGGCCGATGCGGGCGAGGTCAACGGAAATGAATTGCGTCAGATCGCCCTCGGTGTGCGCGATCGCATGCAACATGGCGGCATGGTGGTGGTCGGCTCGTCGGCAGGAGGGAAAGGCGCTCTTGTCGCAGTGTTGGCCAAGGAGTTGGTAGCTCAGGGCCTTTCGGCCGGTGAGTTACTAGCAAATGCTGCCCGCGAGGTGGGGGGCGGCGGCTCGAGAGATCCCGAGTTGGCCCAGGCTGGGGGTCCTAACGGTTCCCAGCTGGCCGTGGCTCTCGATGTTGCGAGAAATGAAGCGGAGCAGGCCCTGATCGCCCTGTGACCCGGTTCATCGGAGTCGACTCCGGATCGAAACGGGTTGGTTTGGCCATCTCCGACGGTCTGGGCCTCACTGCCCAGCCGCTCGAGGTTGTGGCAAGAGCGAAAGCCGTTGACCGGATCCTCGAACTTGTTGGTGAATACGAAATCGATACGGTTGTGATGGGTCTGCCAACCGGTCTGAGCGGCGGAGAGGGCGTTTCGGCTCAGGAGGCGCGCTCCCTGGGAGAGGAGCTGACATCCAGTGACCTCGAAGTGGAGTTCATCGACGAGCGCTTCACCTCACGGATGGCCGAAGAGGTTCTGCTCGAGTCGGGCATGAAACGCAGAGATCGACGTGACACAGTTGACAAGGTCGCTGCTGCCATCATCTTGCAGGGCTATCTCGATCGGCGGGCCCGGGGGAGCTCCAACCCGGGGAACCCGGCCGCCGTCTGAAACGTCGAATCACCTGAGTCTTCATACCCATGACCTTCGAACCCGTCCCCCAACAGCCCATCTGGGCTCGCATACTCAAGGTTGGTGCCATGGCCGGCATGGTGGCGCTGGCTGCTGTGTTGATCGTCGGTGGAGCTTCATATCTCGGTCGCGTCGTCGGGACCGCTATCGGACCAGAGGACGTGGGCAGTGTTCCCGTCGACGTCGAACCAGGTCAACCAGTGACGTTGAACATACCGACCGGATCGACTGGTCAAGACATCGGCGCCATGCTCGCAGCACAAGGTGTTGTGCGTTCCGCCTTGGAGTTTGAGGTTGCGGTGCGGGCTGTCGACGCAGCACAGAACCTCCAGGCTGGAACCTATGACTTCATCACCCTCATGGACCCCGCAGAGGTGGTGGCGATGGTTGTTGCAGGGCCCGCCCCCGCTGTCTACCGGTTGACCGTGATCGAGGGGCTTCGGACGGAGGAGATTCTGGTCTCGCTGGCCGAGAACACTCCACACGACTACTCGGATCTCGAAGATGCACTTCTTGGAGGAGCCGTGTCCACTTCGCTGATTGAACTGCCCGAAGACGTCACGCTCGCCGACTGGGAGGGTCTTTTGTTTCCGGACACTTACGAATTTGCCAGATCGGCGGCGCCAGAAGCGATTCTGCAGCGGATGGCTTCGACTATGGAACAAAGGGTCAACAGCGTGGACTGGACCGCTTGGGAAGACCTGGGTTACACGCCATATGAAGGCATTATTCTTGCGTCACTAATTGAGACAGAGGTGCTACTCGATGAGGAACGGGCGATAGTTTCGAGTGTGATTCACAATCGTCTCGAAATCGGGATGAAACTCGACATTGATGCGACGGTTCTTTACGCCCTGGCAACACGTGATATCACTCAGTTTGATCGCGATGTCAACTCGCCTTACAACACCTATCTCGTGGGTGGCCTTCCGCCGACCCCGATTGCGTCACCGGGTCGCGGCTCCCTGGAAGGTGCTGCAGCCCCGGATGTGACACCTTTCTTCTTCTACGTGCTCTCGGATCTCGAAGGTCATCATGCATTCGCCGAGACGATCGAGGAGCACAACAACAATGTGCAGACGGCACGGGACGAGGGGATCCTTCCGTAGTGGCGTGTCAGACGGGCCACCAGTGACTCGGCCACTCAGATTCGCAGTGCTTGGTGACCCTGTCGCCCACTCGAAATCACCGATCATCCAGCAGGAAGCTCTTCGGTGCGCCGGACTGGAAGGCGAATTTCTGGCAATCAAAGCCGATGAAGAGAAGTTGGTTGCCGTTGTCGAAGAAATGCGTGCGGGCGAGTTCGACGGTCTCAACGTCACGATGCCCCTGAAAGAAATTGCTGCGGGTCTCGTCGGTCAAACAGGTGCGATCAACGCCTTGCGGTGTAAAGACTCGGTAATCGAAGGCATGTCCACCGACACAGAGGCATTCAGAGACATTCTCGACGGGCCAGGGTTTCGTGGTGTGGACAACGTCTTGATCTTGGGCGCCGGAGGGTCCGCTCTTTCTGCACTGGCAGCGATAAGCGACAAACACGTCTATTTGTCGGCACGCAACGAGTCTCGAGTTTCAGAGGTTGTTGCTTCACACGACAATGTGATGGCCGTCCCGTGGAGGTCAGCAGTAGCCGGTGCGATCCTCATCAACTGCACCCCGCTTGGCATGAGCGACGAAGATCTGCCCAGGCTGGTCGTCGATGTTGCCGGCGCACTCATCGACCTTCCCTACGGTCCGCCGGAAACACCTTCAGTGGGCAGGGCACTAAGGGCGGGGATTCCGGTCGTCGACGGATACGAATTCCTCGCCCGCCAGGCCGCCGCATCTTTCAAATGGTGGACTGGTGTTGCCGTAGACTTCGGACCGCTCGCTGAGATCGCCAGAAACGTCTAAAGGACGAAGGAAATGGGACCGAAACCAAGTCGAGGCTTTCAAACGCAAGGAGCTGATGTGTCTCTTTCTGGGAACTTGGGATTCGTCTCACTAGACGAAATATTGCGCCTACTGACTCGTTCCAGTCAGCAGGGGTCCGTGGATGTTCGGGGCGAGCGAATCCATGGCCGTATCTTCATAACAAAGGATGGTGTCGGCCTTGCAACTACGGCCGATGATGAGGGCCTTCACCGGCACCTCTTGAAGTCCGGTTTCGTTGACGATGCCTTTTTGAACGACATTGAAGCCGGTAAAGGCAATCTCGGGCCAGTCGTCGAGAAGAGTGGCGGTGCCATCGTCGAGCTCATCAGAGAGATGACCGTCGAGAGCATCTATCAACTTGGGCTCAACGGCGTCTCATTCGATGTCAACGAAGGTGTCAAATCGCACTACACGAGCCCGAACGCATTCGAGCTCGAGGAGCTGTTGGCGGACTCCAAGAAGCGACTCACCGACTGGGTTGAGGTTTCGCGGATTGTTGAAGACCTCAAGGTCCCAGTCACCTTCATACGTGACCTGGGTGACCGCGAAGACGTCAAAATCGACAACGAATCGTGGAGGGTTCTGAGTGAAGTTGGTTCCGGTGCCAGTGTTAGCCAGATGGCTGATGAGCTTGGGACCACTGAGTTTTGGACCGCACGAATAGCTGCACGTCTGATCGAGAAAGACCTGGTGGCGTTCGCAGTCGAAGAGACATCGGTCGAAGAGCCGATTGCAGAGGCAACAAGTGTGTTTGGGTCTGCCGAAGTCACCCAGACGGATGACGAGGACGTTGATCCCGACGAATCCTGGTGGAAGGAGCCGGAATCCGACACCGATGTAGACGGGTCCGACACCGATGTAGTTGGGACCGACGATGACAGTGCCAACGATGAGAGTGCCGACGAAGAGGCTGCTGAAGTCACCGACCCCGCCAAGTCCCGGCCCATCCTGGACAGGTTGCTTGCAGCCGAGGACAAAGACGAAGCCCAAGCGGATGATGCTTCCGATGAAGAGCCCAACGAAGAGGCAGACGAAGCGCCAGACGAAGCGCAAGTAGCGGCTGCTTCCTCACAGATCCCGAGTGTGTCAGCGAGTGGCGACAGCACTGAGGTCGAAGAGGACACCGAAGCCTTTCTCGAGAAGGTCTTTTCGGAGCTAGAGACTACAGAGGAGCCCGAGGATGAGGGTTACGGGCTTCTCCGACGCCGCCGCATGGGTGCGATCAGGGATCATTCCACGGACGCGTAACCCGTTCAGACGGACAACTAGAACTATGTTGCTCCGGCGATGGAGACGAACGTCAACCTGACGATGTCAGGCATCATCATTGCCGGAGTTTTCGGTTTTCTGTTGGGTCTTGTCGCACACGACCTAGCTGTTCAGGGGCTTAGTGACGACCGCCCATTGCGACCTTTCCAGGGTGTTTGCCCAGAGTGCGGGTACAACCGCGGTTGGCTGCATGTCCGCTGTTCGGACTGTGGTCGACTGATTCAGAGAGAGCCTGTCATAGCGATCACCACTGCACTCATGGCGGCTGCGATTTTTCACCTATTTGGAGCAGACTGGCTTCTTCTGCCATACCTCGGATTTCTGACACTTACGGCAGCGTTGGTGGTTACCGATCTGGAGGAGTTCCGAATTGTCGACCGCCTCAATCTGAGAGGCAGCGCAATGCTTACGGCGTTGTTGGCGATGGTGGCACTACTAGCCGGCGAGCAGGCCGCCTTATTGAGAGGTGTTGCCGGCGCCGCCGCCTACTTCGCAGGCGCGACGTTGATGTTCATGGCTGTGCGGGGCCGGGGATTTGGGGCTGGAGACGTCAAACTTGCTCCGGTCCTTGGTCTCTTCACTGCGTTCGTCTCCTGGGGAACCTTGGGATGGGCGTTGTTCATCACCGCGCTGATTGGTGGGGTAGTGGCGTTGGGGATGGTCATCGCCGGTGCGGCGAAAATGAAAACGGAATTGCCTTACGGGCCACCGTTGATCTTGGGGGCGTGGCTGGCCATTGTCTTCGCCGCGATCGGAACTTTTCCGATACCGTCGTAGCATCGGGCCATGCTCAGATATCTCACCGCCGGTGAGTCACACGGCCCTGGCCTCGTGACGATCGTCGAAGGTCTGCCCAAGGGTCTCGACATTTCGGCGAAAAACTTCGCCACCGAACTGGCGCGACGTCGTCAGGGTTATGGCCGGGGACGGAGAATGGCCATCGAGACCGACGAGTTGGAGATTCTCGGCGGAATCAGACACGGGAAGACTCTTGGTTCCCCGGTGGCTGTGCTGATTCGCAATACCGAATGGCCTAAGTGGGCAGATGTGATGAGTCCTGAACCGGAGTCGGGCGGCAACCCGGTCACTCGGCCTCGTCCCGGTCATGCCGATTTGGCAGGGATGATCAAGTACGACACCGACGATGCCAGAGATATCCTGGAGCGTGCCTCTGCGAGAGAGACCGCCGCCCGCACTGTTGCCGGTGTGCTGGCCCGTCAGCTCCTTTCGGTTGCCAGTGTGACAATCGTCAGCCATGTCGTGGCGATCGGTGCCGTCGAGAGCCAGGGGCCGCCGCCCGGGCCGGACGATGGCACCGCGATTGACCGGAGTGCCGTGAGGTGTCTTGACGCCGAAGCTTCGAAACTGATGGTGGAGGCGATTGACCAGGCACAGGCCAACAAAGACACCTTGGGTGGTGTTATCGAAGTGCTTGCGTATGAGGTGCCAGTAGGGATCGGATCGCATGTTCACCACGATCGGAGACTGGACAGCCAGCTTGCCGCGTCTTTCATGTCGATTCCGGCCATCAAAGGCGTTGAGGTTGGTGATGGCTACCAGGTGGCCGGGCTCCCGGGCTCCAAATCGCACGACGAGATTGTTCGCATTGAGGGATCTGTATCGAGGGCAACCAATCGTGCAGGGGGGGTGGAAGGTGGCATGAGCAATGGTCAGCCGGTTCGGGTGAGAGCTGCAATGAAGCCGATTTCCACACTCATGCAGCCTTTGAAGACGGTCGACATGTCTACCGGAGAAGATGCTCAGGCAGTGCGAGAGAGGTCAGACGTATGTGCTGTTCCGGCTGCGGCGGTAGTTGGAGAACAGATGATGGCGCTCACTCTCGCGCCCGAGTTCCAGCGGAAGTTCGGGGGTGACACAGTCGCCGAATTCATTAGCTCAGTCGAGCGCTACCGCACCAACATCGCTTCTCGAACCAGGTGAGCATGTGGGTCGTTGGGATGATGGGCAGCGGAAAGACGGAGGCCGGTCGAGTCGCTGCAAAGAGTCTTGGTGTTGAATTTTTTGACACCGATGATGTTGTCGCTGAGAGGATGGGCTGCTCAATCGCCCAGTTCTGGGGCGAACGTGGCGAAGCTGCCTTCCGAGAGATCGAGAAAGTGGCAACTGCCAGTCTTGCTGTCCGGGCAGGGGTGAAGGCGACAGGGGGAGGAGTGGTGCTAGACGCGGACAATCGCAACATCCTGACTGCGTCTCCCAAAGTTGTGTGGCTCAGAGCAGAGCCTGAGACCCTTGCGGCGCGGATTGAAGGTCAACAAGACAGGCCTCTTCTCACGTCAGCCGGAGGAAGTCGAGTAGGGCTTCTCAAGGAGATGTTGGATCACAGGTCATCCCTCTATGCGGAAGTAGCCAGCCACCAAGTCAATACCGAACGTCTCGACACGGCTGGGGTTGCCCTTGCTCTCGAGGAGATATGGCGGAGTTGACCGTCGCCGGTGTGACCTCGGTTGTCATCGGGGAGGGCCTTCCTGATTCCCTTCTGCCTCAACGTCCCGGACGTCGTCGGGTCGCTCTACTCACCCAGCCCGCTGCAACTTCGAGAGCACTCGAGATCGCCAAACGCCTCGAGGGTGAAGGCCTGACCTGCGAGGTGATCGGCCTCCCTGATCGGGATGAGGCCAAAACTCTGGAGGTGGCCATATCGGTCTATGAAGACCTGGCGCGACTCGGAGTGACCAGGGACGACACGATCGTCGGTGTGGGTGGCGGAGCAGTCACCGATATGGCTGGGTACGTAGCCGGTACATGGCTCAGAGGGGTGGAGGTTGTTCACTTTCCCACAACGTTGCTCGGAGCGGTCGACGCTTCGATAGGTGGCAAGACCGGTGTCAATTTGGCAGGGAAGAACCTCGTCGGAGTGTTTTGGCACCCGACACGAGTCATCGTTGACACGTTGCTGCTCGAAAAACTCCCATTGCCCCTTTTGAGAGAAGGGATGGCTGAGGCGTTCAAGGCGGGACTGGTTGGAGACGCGGAACTGTGCGACCTCCTGAGTCACGCCGGACTGGCTGTCCCCCTCTTGGAAGTCATTGAGCGTGCGGTCGCCGTAAAGGCACGCATCGTCACCAACGATGAAAGAGAGCATGGAGAGCGAGCATTTCTCAATTTTGGGCACACGGTCGGGCACGCCATCGAGTTCGCGTCGCCGCTGTCACACGGCGAGAGCGTGAGCCTTGGGATGATCTCTGCATGTCATATCTCGAAGAAGATCCACGGATTTGACGCGGTCGACATGGTTGATGCAACGCTCACACATCTGGGCTTGCCCACCAGAGTGAAAGATCTTGATAAAAGTCGTGTTCATGATCTTCTCCAACTAGACAAGAAACGAGATGGAGATGGGCTTCGCATGGTCCTGCTCAAAGGAGTCGCCGAGCCGATACTCAATCATGTTGAACCCGATGACATCGAAGTCGGGCTGACGGCCGTAGGTTTGTGAGCCGGGTACCGTCCTCGGGCGCCGCACACGAGGACCAGGCATGATCAGCACTAACGACGTCAGACCGGGGATGGCTTTACAGCTCGACGATGGGCTGTTTTCGATCGTCGAATACCAACACGTGAAGCCGGGCAAGGGCAAGGCGTTCGTTCGGATGAAGCTCAAGAAGCTGGAGACCGGTCAAGTGTTAGACCGCACTTTCCGAGCCGACGAGAACGTGCAACAGGCTGTCATCGACCGGAGTGATCATCAGTATTTGTACTCCGACGACCTCGGTTATCACTTCATGAATCTGTCCGACTACGGCCAACTCGCGATCAGTCCCGACGACGTCGGGGAAGCGTCGGACTATTTGGTGGACGGAATGACCGTCAGTCTTTCGATGTTCCAGGGCACACCTATAGGGGTGGATATGCCCGCTTCGGTGGAAATGGAAGTCACCTACGCCGAGCCCGGGGCCAAGGGCGACACCAGGACAGGTGCCACCAAGACCGTGAGTCTCGAGACTGGGATCGACATCCAAGTGCCTTTGTTCGTTGAACAAGGCGACAGGGTAAAGGTGGACACTCGCACCGGGGCTTACCAGACCAGAGTATGAGCAGCCCTGGCGCTGAAGTGGTGACCATCCCTGCGAGAATTACCGCCCAGGGACTTGCCGACGTTATCAAACGGGATGTCAGCGAGGTGAGCGCGATCCTGAAGGCACGTCAGGAACCTGATGGGGTTGAAGACATTCTCTCGGCGGAACTGGCGGTGAAGGCGGCGAAAGCGCTTGGTGTCACGGTGGTCATCGAGGCACGGGACCTCACCCTCGAATACCTCTACACCTACGAGGCGGTAGGTGAGATAGTGGAAAAGCCAGAAGGGCGAGCAGGCCATCTGTTTGACGGAGTGACATCGCGAGTCGATGAACTCGATGCCCGGATCGAAGCGGCATCAGAGCATTGGAGTGTTGCCCGGATGCCGATTGTCGATCGCAATATCCTGAGAATTGGCCTGTATGAGTTGGAACACGATCGGGATACTCCGACCGCTGTGGTCATTGCCGAGGCGGTGCGCATGGCCCAGACCTACTCGACGGAACGTTCGGGTTCTTTTGTCAACGGTGTCCTTGCGGCGCTGGCCAAGAACGTACGCGGCTGATTGGTTCGACGAGAGTCAAGGCCTCGGTTATCGTCGACCCTGCCCTTTAAGGACGGTCCAGTGAGGCCGGAAAGGAAAGAAACCTTGCCGCAGGTGATGACCGCCGAAGATATCCTTCGCGCAACACGTCGCATCTCCCACGAGATCCTGGAGACTCACCGAGGACCAGCGAATGTCGTGCTTGTCGGTATTCACACCCGAGGTGTTCACATCGCCCGATCTTTGGCAGCAACAATCGCGGATTTCGAGAACGCCACAATTCCCGTCGGGCAACTCGACGTTGGCCAATATCGGGATGATCTGGATATTCGGACCGACATCGAACTCAAGACCACAGATATTCCGGTCAGCATCGAGGGGATGAGGGTGGTCATAGTTGACGACGTCCTCTACACCGGTCGAACCGTAAGAGCTGCACTGGACGCCCTCACCGACCAGGGTCGCGCTTTGACGACGGAACTTGCGGTACTTGTAGATCGGGGCCACCGCGAGCTTCCGATTAGGGCTGACTACGTCGGCAAGAACATACCAACGTCTCTGGACGAGACAGTGAGCGTTCGTGTGATGGCGGTCGACGGGGCCGAAGGTGTATGGATCGACCGCAAAGCGGTGGCATGAAGAAGCTCACGTCCACCGCGGAACTCAGTCGTGACGATCTCCACCGCATGGTCGATCGTGCTCTTGAATATGCGACGCTACTTGCCACGGGCGATACACCTCCTCGGGTCCTGGCAGACCGGGTGGTGGCCAACATCTTTTTTGAAGCGTCGACGCGCACCAGACTATCGATCGAGCTAGCAGCCAAACGTCTCGGGGCCCATGTTCTGACTCTTCACCCGGAAACCTCTTCTTCGCTCAAAGGCGAGTCCTTCAAGGACACCGTGATGACGGTCACCTCTATCGGCGCCGAGATTCTTGTTGTTCGACACCCAGAAGAGGGGGTCCCTCAAGCGGTCCATGAGTGGACTGGTGTACCGGTGCTGAATGCCGGTGATGGTGCTGGCGAACACCCGACTCAGGCTCTGTTGGATGCGGCAACCCTGGCGAACCGGTTCGGTGAAGTAAACGGTCTCAATATCGGTGTGGTTGGTGACATAAGGCACAGCCGAGTTGCCGGAAGTTTGGTACGGGTGATGCCAACGCTGGGTGCAAAGGTCATGTTCATTGGGCCGACGAGTTTGTTGCCTGAGTCGACGCCCGACGGAATTGCCACGACAGACGACCTCGATTCGGTCTTGGCGTCCCTCGATGTCGTCTATCTGCTTCGCGTCCAAAACGAGCGGGGAGCGCTCGTCGCTACCAACTATGAAGAACGATTTCGAATGGATCGGCGGCGCTCGTCTTTGATGAAATCTGAAGCAGTGATCATGCACCCCGGACCGATGAATCGTGGAGTCGAGGTCGCCAGCGAAGTTGCTGACGGCCCTCGCTCGCTAATTCTCTCCCAGGTTCGCCATGGCGTTCCAACGCGGATGGCGGTGCTCGCCGAGCTGGCAAAGAGTCTTACTTGACGATTGTCGTACAAGGCGGCTCGGTGATGACGCCACAAGGTCAGGTCAACGCTGACATCCGTATGGATAGAGGGTTGATCACCGCTGTCGCCCCGCACATCGATGCCTCGACGAACGAGGTGATCGACGCCACTGGTTGTCTTGTCGGACCTGGATTTGTTGATCTGCACGTCCACTTTCGTGACCCTGGGCAGATCTGGAAAGAAGACGTGGAATCCGGTTCAAGGGCCGCCGCGGCTGGTGGATACACTGCGGTGGTCGTTATGCCGAACACCATCCCGGCCATGGACACTCCGGCGGCGATCATCGACTTATCCGATCGAGGAAGCCAGGTCGGACTTGTATCTGTTGCGGTGGCCGCTGCCCTCACACGAGATCGGCAGGGCGTGGAGGCCACTGATGTCGAGGCCCTCTATGCAGCCGGAGCTCGCATTTTCAGCGACGACGGTGACTCGGTCGAGGACTCTGATCTGCTCAGAGAACAGATGGAGCGTCTGAGTCACCTCCCCGGCTCGGTCGTTTCACAGCATGCCGAAGATACGGCCCTGACAGTCGGCGGTCATATCCATGCCGGGGACATAGCGAAGATGCACGGCCTAGGCGGGTTGCCTTCCTCAGCGGAGACTGATGTTATTGAGCGAGATCTCAGATTGACAGAAGAGACCGGGTGTCACTACCACTGTCAGCATGTCTCCGCAGCCGAAACCGTTGACCTGATTCACGACGCCAAGAAGAAGGGTCTTCACGTCACTGCCGAGGTGACACCCCATCATCTCTATTTCACTGAGGAGGATCTCGAGATTCTCGACACCAACCTGAAGATGTATCCTCCGGTCAGGTCGGAGCGCGACCGCCAAGCACTTGTGGCCGCCCTCCGGGATGGGGTTATCGACGCAGTCGCTACCGATCATGCACCTCACACTCAGGCTGAGAAGGGTGTCCCATTTGCAGACGCGCCCCGGGGAGTCATCGGCCTGGAGACGGCGGCGTCGGCTGCATGGGTTGTGCTGAATGATTCGGTGCGCTTCTTCGAAGTAATGAGTGTGAATCCGGCTGGGATTGCAGGGCTCGAGAGCCAAGGATCGTGGCTCACTGCGGGCGAGCCGGCCAATGTGGTTGTGTTCGATCCGAATGAGAACTGGGTGCCTGAAAATTTTGCTTCGCGGTCTGTCAACAGTCCTTTTGTCGGGAAGAAACTGACTGGGCGAGTGCGAGCCACGTTCTATCGAGGAAAGATGACATTCGAGTTGGGTCAAAAGAATGACTGAGCGCGTGACCGGGCTGCTCGCAACCGCTGACGGTGAGATATTTGAAGGACTTTCAGTAGGAATCGATGGTGTGGTCAGTGGCGAGGCTGTCTTCAACACATCGATGACGGGATATCAGGAGATCACCACCGATCCTTCGTACGCGGGACAGGTGGTGGTGATGACTTCACCTCACATTGGCAACTATGGGATCAATGACTTCGATGAACAGTCGTCTGGTCCGGCCGTATCGGGATTTGTCGTCCGCTCGATCTCGCGGAGAGCGTCGAACTGGCGTTCCGAAGGCACCCTCTCCGCATACTTTGCTCACAACCGGGTCGTCGCGTTGAGCGAAATCGACACGCGGCGTCTGACTCGGCATCTGCGGGATCAGGGAGCAATGCCCGTCGCAATGGGTACCGGGATGACTGAGAATGAGTTGAAGGAGGCGGCAGCGGCCGCACCGGGAATGGAAGGCCAGGACCTCGCCTCTCAGGTCACCACTGCTGAGCCCTACCGGGTCGAAGCCGAACGAGAACGATTAGGGACCGTTGTCGCCATCGACTTGGGACTGAAGACCGAGATACTCAAGAACCTCACCCGCCGGGGCTTCGATGTCGAGGTGGTGCCTGCTGATACGCCGGCGAAAACCATTCTGGATGCCAGCCCTGATGGTGTTTTTGTCTCCAACGGTCCCGGCGATCCGGAGCCGCTCCTGGCGACCACCAAGACGCTGAAGGAGCTCCTTGGAAAGGTTCCGGTATTTGGTATTTGCCTCGGTCACCAGGTGATGGGGTTGGCGATGGGCGCTGCCACCTTCAAGCTTCCGTTTGGTCATCACGGTGGCAACCATCCCGTCAAGCGATATTCGGACGGTGGGATCGAGATCACGGCCCAGAACCATGGGTTTGCGGTAGATCTGTGGAAGATGACCGGGCTTCGGGCGCCCACTCGCGGCGCCCTGGTTGGTCCGGGGTTGTTGCCCGAGTCTGTCAACACCCTCTTCGGAGAGGTAAGGCCAACCCATCAGAACCTCAACGACGGGACACTGGAGGGGATGGTGTTTGTCGACCTACCGGCGTATTCGGTTCAATACCACCCTGAAGCTGCACCTGGACCCCGTGATGCAAATCCCCTGTTCGATGATTTTGTCACTCTGATCGACGGGGGCGTTTGATGCCTCCACGCCGTGACATTCGCTCGATTCTGATAATCGGCTCAGGGCCGATCATCATTGGCCAAGGCTGCGAGTTCGACTACTCCGGAACACAGGCGGCCAAGGTTTTGAGAGCTGAGGGTTACCGGGTGATCCTGGTCAACTCGAACCCAGCCACGATCATGACCGACCCCGAGTTCGCGGATGCCACGTACATTGAGCCGATTACTCCAGAAGTGGTCACCGAGATTATTGCGAGGGAACGTCCGGACGCTCTCATCCCCACGATGGGAGGACAGACAGCCCTAAACGTTGCCACCGAATTGGCCAGGTCCGGGGTTCTCGACAGACATGGCGTGCAGCTGATCGGAGCCGGCCTCGAGGCGATCGATCGAGCGGAGGACCGCGGTCTGTTCAAGAAGACGATGGAAGAGTGGGGTTTGGAGGTGCCCAAAGCAGGGTATGCCCGATCCATGGCCGAGGCTCTCAAGATCGCACGAGAGGTGGGATATCCGGTCATGGTGCGTCCGTCGTTCATTCTTGGCGGTAGTGGCACAGGTATCGCCGACACTGAGGACGAGTTCCTCCGGGTAGCCAAACACGGGCTGGAAACGTCGCCAGTGAGCGAGATCCTGGTCGAGGAGTCAGTGCTTGGCTGGAAGGAATTTGAACTCGAAGTCATGCGTGACCGCAAGGGCAACGCCGTGATTGTCTGTTCGATCGAGAATGTCGACCCGATGGGAGTCCACACAGGCGATTCCATCACGGTGGCGCCGGTACAAACGCTTACGGACCGTGAGTACCAAGAGATGCGCGACGAGGCGATCTTGGTACTTCAGGCGATTGGCGTGGAGACCGGGGGCTCCAACGTGCAGTTTGCCGTCGATCCCGAAACCGGGCGTCGTCTGGTCATTGAGATGAATCCACGGGTCAGTCGATCGTCGGCTCTCGCCTCCAAGGCGACCGGCTTCCCCATCGCCAAGATCGCAGCCCTGCTCGCAGTCGGATACACGCTGGACGAGATTCTCAATGATATCACCGGGGCTACTCCGGCTTCGTTTGAGCCCGCCCTCGACTACGTCGTTGTCAAGATTCCCCGCTTCGACTTTGCCAAATTCCCGTCAGCCTCGAACCATCTCAATACCTCGATGCGAAGTGTTGGTGAAGCTATGGCAATCGGGCGAACCTTCCCCGAGGCTCTACAGAAGGCTCTGCGGTCGCTCGAGAACGGCCACGCCGGGCTCAATGCGGATCCCTCGGAAAGCAATCTCCGTGCGAAAGGTGATGAAGAACTCATTTCGGCTGTGGCCACGCCCACCCCGGAGCGAGTCTTTGCGATAGGTGAAGCCCTCCGTCGTGGATGGAATGTTGATGACGTTGCAGACAGTTCGATGGTCGACCCCTGGTTCGTCGATCAGATTGCGGAGATCGTCGAAGTGCGTGACCAACTGGAGTCGCATCGAGACCGCGACCTTCTCCGCGAAGCCAAGCGTTTCGGATTTTCTGACCGTCAGATTGCCTACCTTTGGAACGAAAAGGAGGCGGTGGTTCGTACGCAACGTCTCCAGGCAGGTGTGATCAGAACTTTCAAGACTGTTGATACGTGCGCTGCGGAATTCGAGGCCTCCACTCCTTACATGTATGGGACCTTTGAGGATGAGACCGAGGTTCTGCCCGCAACCAAGCCCCGGGTTGTGGTGCTCGGATCCGGCCCCAACCGCATCGGTCAAGGGATCGAGTTCGACTACTGCTGCGTACATGCCAGCTTCACATTGAGAGACGCCGGGTATGAGACGGTGATGGTCAACTGCAACCCGGAAACCGTCTCCACGGATTACGACACCTCAGACCGGCTCTATTTCGAACCGCTGACCCTCGAGGACGTGTTGGCAGTGATTGACGCCGAAAAGCCCGAGGCGGTCATCGTTCAATTGGGCGGTCAGACACCACTGAATCTCGCAGAACAACTGGAGGCGGCGGGTGTGAAGATCGCCGGCACCTCCCCAGCATCAATTGCCATGGCGGAGGATCGCGAACAATTCGCCGAGATTTGTCGCAATCTCGGGTTGAAACAACCCCCAGCCGGCACGGCGACCAGTGCGGCCGAGGCTCAGGAGGTCGTCGACCAGATTGGTCTTCCGGTAATGGTGAGGCCTTCGTTTGTGCTCGGGGGTCGAAAGATGAAAGTGGTCTACAGCCTCGAGGAGTTGGGTGAGTACGTAAGGGAGATTTACGGAGAAGGTGACCCTGAGGTGGTGGCGAATCCCATTCTCATTGATCGATTCCTCGAATCAGCTGTTGAGGTCGATGTCGATGCGATCTTTGACGGGTCTGAGCTACTTGTCGGCGGTGTGATGGAGCATGTCGAGGAGGCTGGCGTTCATTCAGGTGATTCAGGTTGTGTCACACCACCGCCAACGATTTCCGACGAAGCAATGAAAGAGATTCTCCGTGGGACCAGAGAGCTCGCGGTTGCCCTGGGAGTGCTGGGGCTGATCAACATCCAATTTGCGGTCAAAGGCGACGACATTTTCGTTCTCGAAGCCAACCCCAGGGGTAGTCGCACTGTTCCATTCATCTCCAAGGCCACAGGCCTTCCACTTGCCAAAGTGGCGGCCCGGGTCATGATGGGAGCCTCTTTAGAAGCCCTTCGGGCGGAAGGAATGCTTGACGCTGGCGAGCGACGCCCGGACTTTGTGGCGGTTAAAGATGCCGTGCTTCCGTGGGACCGGTTTCCTGAAGAAGACGCGGTCTTGGGACCTGAGATGAAGGCCACCGGCGAAGTCATGGGCATCGGCTCTGACATGGGCGTGGCTTATGGCAAGGCATTGTTGGCTGCGGGCAACATTCTTGCCGACCGCGGCAATGTGTTTCTTTCCTTCGCTGACAGGGACAAGCCGATGGGTCTAGCCGTTGCCCAAGCCTTCACCATGCTCGGTTTCAACATCGTCGCCACTCGAGGCACAGCGAGATATTTGCGTCATCACGCCGTTGATGCCGAACCGGTCCACAAGATTGGTGAAGGCGATCGCGATATCCGAGAGCGTCTGGAAAACGGCGAGATCCAACTGGTGATCAACACTCCCCGCGGCGGTAGAGCACGGTCAGATGTAACAACCATCCGGCAGGCGGCGAGGAGGAACTCCATTCCTTGTGTGACCACGATCCAGGGTGGCCTGGCAGTGGCGAGGAGCCTGCGAGCGGGCCCTGGAGCGATCAACCGACCAAGGAGCCTTCAAGAGTGGCACCGGACCTGACTACGAACGTTGGCGGGGTCGTACTGCGATCGCCACTGGTCGCAGCGTCAGGCACAGTTGGGTCGGTCTGGGAATGGGCTGAGGTTGCCGATGTCAGGCCGTTTGGGGCAGCTGTTGCCAAATCGGTGGCGCCAGAGGAGTGGACAGGGCGACGTCCCCCACGTGTGGCTCCTACTTCTGCCGGCATGCTCAACGGCGTTGGGATCCAGAATCCGGGCATTGAGAAGTGGGTGTCGACGATGGAGCCGATGATCCCCAAAATACGAGTTCCCGTTTGGGGATCAGCCGTGGCGAGTGACCCTGACGGCTTTGCCCTGGTGGCCAAGGGTCTCGCAGGCGCAGGCGTAGGCGCTATTGAGATCAACCTCTCTTGTCCCAATCTCGAAGACGGCCATATGTTTTCGTTCAGCGCTGAAGCGAGTACCGCCGTGATCGAGGCAGCCTCATCGACGGTAGATATCCCAATTGGCGCCAAGTTGTCCCCCAACACGCCCGAGATCGTCGAAGTGGCGACAGCATGTGTCAGCGCAGGGGCGGACTTCGTTGTCCTCACCAACACCGCCTACGGGTTCGGGATCAATCTCGAGAATCGCAAACCCTTGCTGAGTGGAGGAGTTGGTGGCTACAGCGGACCCGGTCTGAAGCCAATCTCGATGCGGTGTGTTTACGAGGTGGCGCGTTCCAACCCCGACATTCCGATTGTCGGGTCCGGTGGTGTGCTCAGCGGAGCGGATGTCATCGAGTATTTGATCGCCGGAGCATCGGCTGTGGAGATGGGCACAGTTCTGATGGCGGAACCAAACGCCGGAGTACGCATCGAACAGGAGTTGACCTCGATATTGGATCGTCTTGGGGTGACGAGTCTCAATGAGGTCGTTGGAACGGTGACCGAATGGTGAACCCGATTCTGGTGGCACTCGACACCGGCGACATCGGTCGCGCGCGGGACCTCGCTGAGCGACTGCTGGGCAGGGTTGGCGGATTCAAGGTCGGGCTGGAGTTGATCATGTCGGAAGGCCCAAAGGCCGTGACTCACATCGCAGAACTTGGTGCGCCGGTGTTCGCAGATGCCAAGTTGCACGACATCCCGAACACTGTGAGTAGAGCCGCATATGAGCTAGCCAGACATGGCGCCCGTTGGATTACGGTCCACGCAAGTGGCGGCGGTGAGATGATCTCAGCCGCTGTCTCAGGCTTTGATGAGGGGGGTGGAGGACAGGGCGTCGGTGTCCTCGCTGTCACTGTGCTGACGTCGCTTGATGGGGAGGATCTCGTCGCGACTGGGATCGGCAAATCATTGGATGGCCAGGTGGAGGCTCTCAGTATTCTCGCTGCCAAACACGGTGCGGAGGGTGTCGTGTGTTCCCCAAACGAAGCTCCCATTGTCAAGAAGGCATCCGGTGAATTGCTAGTCGTGACACCGGGAATTCGCTTGCCTTCGGGAAACCACGACGACCAGAAGAGGGTGACAACTCCGGCCAATGCCTTGAGAAATGGAGCGGACTGGTTGGTGATCGGTCGGGCCATTACCGGTTCAAATGACCCCGTGCATGCCGTTGACGAGATTGCTAATTCGTTGCAATCAGAAAGCATCATCTGATCGGCCCTACCCCGAAGTGAGGGGCTATGGTCCGCCGCAAGAGACATTGAGGCAGGCCCCCGAGCGGAGGAGTCGTCGAGGACATGGCACAGCCACCACAATTGACCGACGAGCAGCGCCGACAGGCACTGGCAAAGGCCGCCGAAGCGCGACGGGTCAGGGCTGAGACCAAGGAGTTGCTCAAAACCGGCTCGATGACGTTGGCAGAGGTATTTGCCGAGGCGGACTCAGATGAGCTCATTGCAGGCCTCAAAGTCGAATCTCTTCTTGGAGCCATGCCCGGCACCGGCAAGATCAAGGCAAAACGCCTTATGGAGAGTGTCGGTATCGCCGAGAATCGTCGGATTCGGGGCTTGGGAGCTAACCAGAAAGAGAAACTCCTCCTCGAGTTCTCCTGATGTGATCGTCACGATTTCGGGTCGGCCCGGTTCAGGGAAGAGCGTTGTGGCTGACCGTGTCGCGGCCGCTCTCGGAATTGCCCACGTTTCGGCAGGCGACTTCATGAGAGAAATGGCTGAGGAGCGCGGAATCTCGATCCTCGAACTCTCACGCTCGGCGCAGGATTCCGACTCGATCGATCGCGAGATCGATGCCCGCACGGTTCGGTTGGCCGCGGAAGATGGCGACTTCGTCATGGATGCCAGGTTGGGATGGCACTTTATTCCAGAGTCGATGAAGGTGTTTCTGGAGGTTTCTCTCGAAGAGGCCGTACGACGAGTATTCGAAGCCGGACGTGGTGCCGAGCGAGAGAACGTCGACTTGAGAGCAACACAACTTGCCGTCGAGGCAAGAACCGAGTCCGAGCGTATGCGCTATCTCGAGTATTACGGGCTCGACTACGCAGATCACGATCACTACGACTTCGTACAGGACACATCGACTCTGAGCATCGATGAGGTAGTCGACGCGATTGTCGACCACTACAGGAAAACCATGTCGTCTTAGGCGACCATCCTGAGGTACCCTTTTCGTTCTAGTAGATCTCCGAGGACCCCATGAAGCTCGAAAATGTCATCGATCAGATTGGCAATCGTTTCGCCACGGTTGTCGTTTCGGCCCGTCGTGCCCGGCAAATCAACAGCTATTTCCATCAGCTTGGTGTCGGCTACGGAGAGTTCGTCCCGCCACAGGTGCATACGCTCTCCCGCAAGCCACTGACCATCGCAATGGAAGAGATCGCCGAGGGCAAGGTCGCAGTCGAAGTCATCGAGGAGTAGATGCTCGACGGTCGGCGAGTTCTTCTCGCCGTCACCGGGGGAGTAGCCGCTTACAAGTCCGCATATCTCGCACGCCGTCTTGTTGAGGCGAACGTCGAGGTACGAGTCATTCTCACAGACTCCGCACTCGAGTTCATCGGACCACAAACGTTCGCCGGCATCACCGGCAATCAGCCGTTTACTTCGTTGTTTGCTGAGGATCGGTCTGTCTCGCCACACACCGAGCTTGCCCGTTGGGCACACTTGATTGTGGTTGCGCCGGCGACGGCGAACACCATCGCCAAGATTGCGACCGGCGTTTCGTCAGACCTCGTTTCGGCCACGTTGCTCGCAGCGGAGTGCCCAGTGTTATTGGCACCGGCCATGCACACTGAGATGTGGGAGAGCCCGGCGACCGAACGAAACATGAAGACGCTGGCAGCAGATGGCTATCGATTTGTCGGTCCGGTGTCCGGCCCACTGGCTGGAGGCGACCAAGGTATGGGGAGGGTTGCTGAGCCTGAGGCAATTCTCGACGCCGTCGAGGCGCTTATGGCACCAGCCAAAGATGCTCTGAGGCTGCTGGTCACGGCTGGAGGTACCAGGGAGCCCATCGATCCGGTCCGGTATGTGGGCAACCGATCGAGCGGCAAGATGGGCCATGCCATCGCCAATGAGGGCGCCGGTCGGGGCATGGCTGTGACGCTTGTGACGTCGTCGACGTTGCCGGTGGCTTCGGGTGTCAAAGTCGTATCAGTCGAGACGGCCCAAGAGATGGCTGACGCCGTTGCCGAGATCGACACCGATGTCGCAGTGATGGCAGCGGCGGTCGCCGACTTTCGCCCTGCTGAGTCGCCATCCTCGAAGCTGTCGCGTAGCGACGGCCTCGAAGAAATCCGGCTCGAACCGACTCCCGATGTCCTCGCGTCTGTTGTCGCCCGGGAAGAGAGACCATTTGTCATCGGTTTCGCCGCCGAAACAGGAGCTATCGACCGTGCGGTTGACAAGGCGGTCAAAAAGAAGGTTGACCTCCTCATATACAACAATGTGACTGAACCCGGTTCGGGCTTCGGCACCGACACCAACCGAGTAGTCGTCATCGATTCGAATGGTGACACCGACTCCTGGCCGCTGATGTCAAAAGAGGAAGTCGCCGCAGGAATCTTGGATCTGATTGTCTCTCAGGCGAGCTCCTCGGAGTAACGTCGCATCCTGATGAGGAGTTTCTACTTCACCTCGGAGTCTGTCACCGAAGGCCACCCGGACAAGGTCGCCGACGCAGTCTCCGATGCCGTTCTGGACGCGGCCTTGGCCGTGAACCCTCGAACTCGCGTGGCCTGCGAGACGTTTGTCACAACGGGTATCGCAATTGTGGGAGGCGAGATCTCCGGGGGGACAGATTTGGATATCGAGTCGATCGTGCGCGCCAAAATCGCCGATATCGGCTACGACGGGTTCGACGACGGGTTCGACGCAGCAACCATCGAGATTCAGGACCGTTTGCACCCCCAAAGCCAGGACATCGCCGAAGGCGTCGATCGTGAGCTGGGGGCCGGCGACCAGGGTCTTATGTTTGGCTTCGCTGTCAAGGAAACCGACGAGCTGATGCCGCTGCCCATTCATCTTGCCCATCGTCTCGCTGAGAGACTGACCGAAACACGTAAAACGGGTGAGCTCGACTTCCTCCGTCCCGACGGCAAAACCCAGGTCATGGTGAAGTACGAAGGCGAGCGGCCTGTTGCCGTTGAGAAGATCTTGATTTCGACACATCACGCCAAAGACCGAGACAACCACGATATGAAGGCGTCCGTCTATGAGTCGGTGGTGCGTCCAGTGGTAGCAGCCGAAATGATGTCACCAAGTCTCGAATTCATCTTCAACCCGAGCGGCCGTTTCGAGATAGGTGGTCCGGTTGCTGACACGGGCCTCACGGGTCGGAAGATCATCGTTGACACATATGGCGGTTACGCCCGGCATGGCGGTGGAGCGTTCTCGGGTAAAGACGCCACCAAAGTCGACCGGTCGGCAGCATATGCAGCCAGGTGGGCAGCAAAAAACTTGGTTGCTGCCGGTGTCGCCGACAGGCTCGAGATCCAACTGTCGTACGCAATCGGTCAGGCTGAGCCGTTCTCCGTGCATATTGAGGCATTTGGCACCGAGCACATCGATCCGGGCAAGATCGAGGGGATTGTGACGGAGGTGTATGACTTCCGTCCGGCGCACATCATTTTGGCACTTGGTTTGACCAACCCCGTGTTCGGCCCCACGTCGGCCTACGGGCACTTCGGGCGTCCCATGTTCTCGTGGGAGCAACTCGACCGGGTCGACGACATCAGGATGGCGGCCGGCCTCTGAATCAGGCCGCTCGCGTCGTCCCCAACGTCCCCAGTTTCTCGGTCGACGACGGTTTTTGGTATTCGATTCCGGATCACTTGTTCGGCCTCGTTGCAGTCGGTTCGATTGTCAGAGTCCCACTATCAGGGCGACGTGTCCGAGGGTGGGTTGTGGAGATGGCCGGGGGGAGGGAGGGTCGTCTCAAAGACATAGCCGGTGTCTCGGGAGCCCAGCCAGTTTTCACTGCCGGTCTGTTGAAGACCTTGATCTGGGCTGCGGGGCACTATGTCGCCCCTGTCTCGGTGTTGCTGGCAAGGGCAACGCCACCCAACCTGCCAAAGAAGACGAGACCACTTGAAGCCGATCCACCCGGGATCGAGTCTGACCATCCACTCGCCGAGGTCGCCAAGTCGGTGGCCACGGGCATCCGTCGCCCGACGCAGGTCATTGTCGGACCGTGGCAGAAGCTCGAATGGGTCTCAAGCCTGGCCACAATTGTGAAAGCTGGCCGTTCGGTAGCGGTGGTCGCAGCTTCGGCTGCCGAAGTGAACAGAGTTGCGGATGCGGCGCGGTCGAAGCTCGGTGAGACTGTCGTCACAATCGGCGGGGATGACAACGCCTCCCTCACACGCAGCTGGGAGCAAGCCCAGCAACCAGGGCAAGTCATCATCGGAACTCCGCGAATTTCGACCTGGCGGTTAGGTGCCCTGGGACTGATCGTGGTCTTGGAGGAGGCTCGTCGGGCCATGAAAGATCGGCAGACCCCAACACTTCATGTACGTGAGATTGTGCGGAGTCGATCCCGTCTCGAAGGGGTGACCGCAGTCTTCTTCGGCCCGACACCCAGTGTGGAAGTGCTTGCTTCCGGTGCCCATGTCAGCCATGTGGGGAGGAGAGCGTGGCCGCTGGTCGAGGTGATTGATCGATCGGACGAGGCACCCGGGAGTGGTCTCTTATCTGAGTCTGTGGTGGCGGCCTTGCGAGGTAACCAAGGCAGAGGGGGCAACGCCTTCCTGTTGACCAGTCACAAGATGAAAGATGAGATTGAAAAGGAGCTATCTCGACGTGTTGGGCCGGATATCAGCGACTCTGTGGTCGTGGGGACGGAACGGGATCTCGCTGGTCTCCCCCCGGTCTCATTGGTAGTTGCATCCAACCCCGATGGAATGCTGCTCAGTCGGTCGTACAGGAGCAGTGAAGAGACACTCCGTCTGCTTGCCCGTCTTGCCAATGCGGTTTCCCCGGGGAGCGGACATCGAATGATGGTGCAACCCAAAGAGCCTGACTCCGACCTCGTCCAGACGCTGCGTCGGGGCGATCCAGTGCCCTATCTC
>CAXMOW010000009.1:0-58075 GCA_964195235.1 uncultured Acidimicrobiia bacterium
CGGTTACACCGCCACGGGCAACCGCAGCCCACATCAATGTTGTCCACGGGGCAAACAGGAACCCAGCAAAAGCCCAGAAGAAGTTGTTGAACGCTGCCTCCCAGCGGGAGGTGTCGATAAGCCACCAGACGAGGATGGCTGCCCTAGGGCCGACCAAAGCCAGCGTGGCGAACAAACAACACATACAACTTCCCCCAGATTGACGGACGTTCTCACACGACTGGCGCAGAACCTACACAGATCACGCCGTACATATGAACCGCCCCGGGTTCAGTGATGATTACGGCTGGTGTGGTGTCCACCGGTTGGGCGGCGCGGGTTACCTGACGGGTGGTGCGTAGAGGAGGCCGCCTTGGGTGTAGACGGTGTTTGCGCTGCCAGTGGCGACGAAACCAAAATCGTTGAGATTGCGGTCGAAGATTTCGGTGTAGTTCCCGACTTGTTTGATGACCTGGTAGAAGGCGTCAAGGTCGAGGCCCAGGGTGACGGCGTGTTCTCCTTCAGTTCCGAATAGACGTTGTGCTTCGGCGTCCCATTCGATGGTGTCAATGTTCGAGGAGGAGATCCCTTTCTCGGCGGCGATGATGGTTGTGTATATGACCCAATTGATGATGTCCGCCCAGACCGTGTCTCCTTGCCGGTAGACAGGCCCGAGAGGTTCTCTTGATATCGGGGTTGAAGGGAAGATCACCAAATCACCGGCTGCTATCTCACCGGCCTGAATGGCGGTCTCTCTCGCTATGGCCAATCCCGAACCGTCCGTCGTGATGAGATCACATGTCCCGTTGAGTAGTAGATCGAGATTCGTTGCGCTGTTGACTATTTCAACGGCTGTCCCAAACGAAGCGGCATATTCGACCACGCGGTCTGCTGATGCCGTGTTTTCGTTGACACAGACCCTTGCACCGTCAACGTCCGCTCCGGTCGACGTTATTTCGTACTGGTCTGCGGTTCCCATCAACTGTTGACCGTCATAAAACGTGGTCGGCCCGAAGTCCACTTGCTGGCCGAGAGCAGCATCACGGTTCAATGTCCAAGTCGTATTACGAAAGAGGACATCCACCCCACCGAACCGGACCGCATTGAAACGTTCAGCCGCTGTCACGGGTACAAACTCGACATCATCAGCATCACCCAAAACCGCGGCGGCAACAGCCCGACAAAAATCCGCATCGAACCCGGTTGTGCTGCCGTCTAGCTGGGTTTGGGAAAATCCCGGGAAAGTGCCCGCAACCCCGCAAAGAAGAGTCTCACGGCTCAAAACGAATATCAGAGTCGCCGCCGAAGTGTTCGGAATAGCCGAAAGGTCAGTCAGTTCCTCGTATCGCTCGACCGCCCTAGACGCATCCTCCTCGGCAACAACAAGATCATCTTCCAAGCCAACAACCTCATCCTGGGTAGTAGCTAACTCAGTCTCGGTCGTCGCTAACTGACCTTCAACCTCATCCACGGTGGACTCGAGACCAGAAACCTGTTCCTGAAGCTGAACCGCCTCCGCCAACGCCGCCTCATGATCCTCCTCGCTGACACTCGAACACGAAGCGACAACCAAACCCACGACCACAAACACAATCGTTCGACGCACGAACAAGCTCCTCACCAATAACAACAGTTCACAGCTCCCCGAAACTACCCGAGCCACAACTCCAAAGCATCCTCAACCATCAAACCGCGACAGAAGCGACGCACAATTTGAGGAAGACGCCGAACGCGTTCTTTTTACACACGGTGGCGCGGGTGGGGGTCACGCCCCCTACCTGAAAAACGAGCACCTCCACTACATGTACAACTGGCTTGCAGAAGATCACACCCGATCGTCCGGTCGACAAAGGGCAGGAACGGCGAGATAGGAAGAGTGGTCATTGACGTGAGTGGAGAGGTTTTCGCCGACCACGAGAAGCAGGCGGTCGCGTGACTCACACGAGATTGACGAGGGCCCCGCCAACAGACCAATAATTCCAAACCCTCAAGCTCGCCCCACACCGTGAGCCACGGTCCGCATCCAGTTTCGAACCTTGTCCCCATCTTTGACTACCTAACGTGACCACGGAATGGCATCAGGATCGACCAAGGCAATCATTGCGGCGCTGATCGCCAACATGGGGATCGCCATCGCCAAATTCGTCGGCTACGTCTTCACGGGATCGTCCTCGATGCTCGCCGAGACAATCCACTCCGTCGCCGACACGGTCAACCAGGGATTACTTCTCTTCGGCGGTTACAGGTCACGAAGGGATGCGACACAGCAACACCCCTTTGGATACGGGCGGGAGCGCTACTTCTGGGCTTTTGTCGTCTCATTGATCCTCTTCACGTTGGGAGGGTTGTTTGCCGTATATGAAGGCCTCAAGAAACTCGGCGAAAGCGGACACGCCATCGAGAACGTCCAATGGGCCATCGGCATCCTCTTGTTGGGAATGCTCCTGGGGGTTACTCCTTTCGCACCGCAGTCAAGGAATCATCGCCGCTCAAGGGTCGATCGAGTTGGTGGGAGTTCATTCGTCATTCTCGGAACCCAGAGTTACCAGTCGTGCTGCTGGAAGACCTTGGCGCTCTCATAGGTCTGGTGCTGGCCCTGGCGGGCGTCAGTCTTTCAGCTGTCACCGGGGACTCCCGTTGGGACGCGTACGGAACCATCGCCATCGGTGTTCTCCTCATAGCAATCGCCATCGTGCTGGCGAACGAAATGAAGAGCCTTCTCATAGGGGAATCGGCACGCGAGCCGATGCGAAGATCAATCGTCGATGCGATCGAAAGAACCGACCATGTGGTGCGGGTACTTCATATGCGCACACAGCACATCGGCCCCGAGGAGCTGCTGGTTGCCGCCAAGGTCGAGTTTGATCAACGTCTCAACTCTGAGGTTCTGACTGAAGTGATCGACCGCGCCGAAGCCAACGTGCGAGACGTCACACCTATAGCGAAGTTGATCTACATCGAACCCGATTTCCACGATCCCAACCGCCCAGGGGTATCAGGTTAAGAAGGCCCACGCTCTGGGTCGGAAAGAGAAATCCAACCCAACCCCAGCGCCGCCAGGCCAATCAGGACAATTGACCCAAACCAGATTTCCAGCGGCCAGGCAATCGTCCCGACGATCGCGTAGGTCGCCATGAATGCAGACCAGGCTGCGATCGGGATCGCCGCCAGGGTGATCAGCGAGCTAGTCCTTTTCGATGGGCTGGGCTCGAACACAGCCAGGGCCAGTTCTCCGACCAGACCGCCAACAACCCCAAAGGCGAAGGCAACACCCACATGCAGATCGAACGACACGGCAATCGCGGTGTTGATCAGAATCCAGATGGGGAATACTGCGCCAGGAGGTGCTCTCCACCATCTCAACACGATGATCAGAGGTGCCAGCAGAACAGTCGTGGAAACCAGCATTCCCGAAATGAAGTACCCAACGGCCCCTTGACCTTCCCCTGTGGCCGAGTCATACGTCACTTCCAGGACGGATGGCTGGCCCGGTATCCACACATACGCGAGAAAGAAGGCCATTGCCGCAGTGGTCAGAAGCAACGAAATCAGGAGTGGCGCCCGGTCAGCGTTGACCACGGTCTCGCCTGTGTTGCGAAGACGTGTGGTTCGAATTGCTGTGGAGAGACCAAGGACACCCCCTGTGAACAACATGAAGTGAGTCGGCGACAGGAGGGCATCCACCCCAGATTCGATCCCAAAGATGGTGTGCCAAACGCCATCACCGACCCCACCCAAGGCAAACAAAGACAACCCGAGCACGGTTGGCCCGTAGCCGGGCGGGATTGCTTCGCGTATTGCGCGCCCGGCGGCCACGTTCTTGTAGATGATCCATCCGACCCAACCTGCGGTAGCGAGGAAACCCGAATAGAAGACAACATGCCACGGTGTGAAAAAGCTCTCCAGCTGGTCAATGAGGTTGGTGTGGGCGTATCCGTCGAGGAAAAGCCCGATCATCAACCAGGTGGCGAGCAGCATCGTGACCAAATCGGTACGACCCGAAGTGAGAAGGACAGTTTTCTCTTGTGAGGACTGAGTCATTCGAGCTAGCAGTTACAGCCCGTGGCCGACGAGACGTTCCATTCGGTGGGGAGCGTCGCTCCGAGCCACGATGAGCGGCCCCGCCCGAATGATCACCAGCAAAACAAGAAACGTGACTTCGACTGTGCCTACGAGCACCCACTACCGCCCGATGTCCGGGTCGCTCTGGACCACACGAGTCCTGATCGTGTGCACCGAGTCACCTGAGAGGATTCCACCCCGGCCGAAGAGCCGACCGAACTGCCAGTTGGAGAGTCCGAGCTCGGGCCGGTTGAGAGCGTATTGTCCGTCAACCCAACGGGTGAAACCGTTGCCCACGAACGGCGCATCGATCATTTCAAAGAAACGATCCTGCTCACCGATATCATCCGAGATCAGGCTCGCAGCAAGTCGGGGACTTTGCTCATTGAACAACGCCACTGCCCCGTCAATGCTGGGCACGACTGTCAGAGTGACTTCAGGACTGCCCTCCCATTCCCACTCAACTCCGAGATCGTCGTTGGCGATGAGCTGAGCGCGAGGCTCCACAACAGGACCCCCGGCCCGATCGATAGAAACGGTGTCGAACCAGCCGGCTGGAACCAAATGATGGGCGATGTCGGTGACGTGAAGCTTCGCCGATGCTCCCCGCCTCTCACCGGCCCTGTCCAGGGCATCGAGAAAGATCGGAACCAACTCCTCGGCACGGCTCTCGACTATGCAGATCGTGTTGAGCGTGTTGCACACCTTTCTATCAAGTGAGTGATACACCGCTGAAGCCAATGCATCGGCCGAAGCGGAGTCTGCGACCACGATCCAGGCACCGCCGGTCCCGTGAAGGCTCACCGGAACCCCGGCCTGACGTGCAACCGCACCGAGCTGAGAGACAGCTGCACCAGATCCGCGCGCTACTGCGAGACCAAGTCGGGTGTCGGAGAACATCGCCCAACCGGCGGCATGGGATGGCGCATCGACGAGCGAAATCGTACCTTCGGGAAGACCTGCCTCGGCCAACGCCGGTTCAAGTGCATGTTCGATGATTGCCCGGGCAGTGCCCAGAGCTGCGGAACCGATTCGGAACACCACCGTGTTGCCGCTCCTGATGACACCCGTGGCGTCCGCCACGACATTGGGGCGACCCTCAAAGACAAAACCAACCACACCGAGACCTGACCTCACCTGCTGGAGATTCCAACCCCCGTGATCGATCTTCTCCTCGACCTGGCCACGCCCAGCCGAGGCACGGGCCCAGATGTGGAGACCAGCGACCATGTCCTCACGCATACGATCAGAGAGAATGAGTCGGGTCGTGGAACGACCTTTCTCGGTTGCCATTTCGATGTCACGAGCGTTGGCGTCTGCGATTTTCTCGAAGACGGAATTGTTCTGGAGAAAGTCGGCAAATCGCTGGTAGAAATTCGTGATTTGATCGTCGGTCACCATGCCAAGCGAACCGAATGCTGACGCTGCCCGCCCGATCGCACGATCAGCGGTCTCCCAGTCGGCAGTGGGCACGTGAAGAAGATCTCCCGTGTTTTGGACAACTACGAGTCGATCTCCCGGCCGGAATTCTGCGGCCAATTCGTCAGATACATACGTGATCTGATTTCCACCGAAGACGACCGGCATTCCAGGCCGGAGGGAGTTGATGATTTCACCCACAGGAGGATCCTATGTCAGCAGGACGAGGTCATCACGGTGTATCGCAGCACCACCTGTGACCGAACTGTGATGCCCTCGAGCCTGCCGAATCTCGCTGACACTTTTTCTGACCAGGCCTTTTGCGATCAACTGCCCATCGCATGTGACCCGCACCGCCATCCCCGGATCGAATTCACCTTCAACGTCGATGATCCCCACGTCTAGCAGGGACTTGCCGCCTTCGATCAGAGCCGTGGCAGCCCCCCGATCGATCATCAGCTCGCCTCGGGTCGGTAGACCGAAACCAATCCAAAGTTTGCGTGCGGATAGACCCGACTCATGAGGCTCGATCCATGTGCCGATTTCCTCGCCAGCTACGGCCCGCGCCGCCGCATCAGCCTCTGAGGCCGGGGCGATGACCGTCGGAATCCCGGACCACGCCGCCATTCGCGCCGCCGAAACCTTGGTCGCCACACCACCCGAGCCGAGTGCCCCGGATCGGTCGCCACTGATCGAGTCGAGCACTTCATCAGTGTGGCTGACAGCATCGATCAATTTTGGCTCTTCCGAATACCAGGGATCTTCGGAGTAGAGCCCCGGAGTGTCGCTGAGCAACACCAACATTCCTGCCCGGACAAGATGCGAGACAATGGCAGCCAGACGATCGTTGTCACCCAGACGCAATTCATCGACCACAACAGTGTCGTTCTCGTTGACAATGGGAAGCACATTGAGGGAATGCATCCGCTCCAAGGCCTCGCGTGCATGGAGATATTGGTCTCGGCGGGCCAGCACATCACGCGTAATCAGAATCTGGGCAACAAGACGACCCCGAGAGCCGAATTCGGCACCATATAGCTCCATGAGCCTGCTCTGACCACCCGCGGCCGCAACCTGAAGTCCAGGGAGGGCTTTGGGTCGTTCGGTCCGACCCATCGCCGGAAGCCCGGCTGCGACGGCACCTGAAGTGACAAGAACACACGGATGACCGCTCGACCAGAGATCTTCCATCTGACCGGCGATGTGGGCTATCGCCTTGGGATCGACTCCGCCCCCTGCTGCCGTCAAACTAGAGGATCCGATCTTGACGACGACGGGTGCTCCGTCTGCAACTGGACTTCTTGTGTTCACGAACGGGGCAGAGTACTCAGGTTGACAGATGGTCGGGAATAGCCGACCATACGGGAATGGCCGACCATAACACTCCCGACTACGAAATGGCCGACACACTCCGTTTTGATAGACCAGCCCAATTCAGGGCGTTGTTCGACGAGACGAGAGGCCAGATCATCGACCTGCTCAACGAACGCGCGGCAACCATCAAGGAGCTGGCTGACACGCTCGACAAGCCCAAGGGCACGATTGGACACCATGTCGGAGCCCTTGCCGACGCCGAACTGATTCAGGTGGTCAGGACAGAGAAGATCCGGGCCATCGAAGCGAAGTACTACGGCAGAACTGCCCGCACCTTCCTTCTCGACCCGTTGGGCAAGGACGATGTCAACCTCGCTCCAGCCTTCTTCTTGACGAGCGCGGCCACGGAATTTTCAGAAGCCGCAGCTGACATGAGCGGATTCACAGACTCCGGGGCTCTGAGCGCACTTCGATATGCACGAATCCAGGAGTCAAGGGCTGCCGAGTGGGTGCAGAGACTCGTCGATTTGAGCGACGAATTCAGCGGTGAGGAGCGCAGCGGCGAAACCACTTACGGTCTCGTCATCGGCTTCTACCCCACCGATCGCCCCCACCTTCCCAACTCCGAGACTTCGTGAAGGTCCGGCTCGGCTCCAACTACTGGAGGCTGTGGACTGCCTCAGTCAAATCAAACCTATGCCTCCGTTTATATGTCTATGCCCTCCCCCACCTCAACACATCCCGGATCGGGGAAGCCAAAGCGGCGACTCGAGAGAGCAAGGTGAATTGACGCGCGTGTGCACACGCATTGGGTTAGACGCCGATGATGGGAGCGTCAGAATCACCGGAACCCGTAATACCGGTGGCGGCGGTCTGGAAGTAGCGCCCTTGCATGGCAAATAGACCTGCACCATCGTTCTGGACCACCTGACCGTTGAGCCAGCGAGCCTCATCAAGACAGAGAAGAGCTATGGCTTCGGCCGCGTCCCCCGCGGTTGCCGCCTTGCGAAGCGGATGGGTTTCGATCTCGCCTTTCTTCATAGGCTCGTATAGCGAACCGGTCATCAGCCTTATCGAATCGGTGTCGATGTACCCGGGAAGCACGCCAACGGCCGTCACACCCGTTGGGCCCAGCTCGCAAGCCAGATAATGAACAAGTGTCTCCATCGACGACTTCGCTGCGGCAAGGAGACCGTGAGTTGGGATATAGCCGACCGTGTCGGCGCCTGATATCCCGATGATGCGTCCGCCGGCCTTTTCCAACAGCGGATAGGCCAGCTGCACCATCAGAATGAAGTGGCGAACCGAGATCGCGAAAGTCTTGTCGATTTGGTGCATCTTGAGCGCGAGCAACGGCTTGAGTGCTGTCGCTGCCGCATTCGCGATCAGAAAATCAAGACGGGTCTCGTCAGCCAGTATTCGCTCGAAACCATCTCTCACTGATTGTTCGTCAACCAAGTCCACCTGAACAGCTGTCGCACCTGGCGTGAACTTGGAGCATTCAGCAACCACACGCTCCGCCTCATCAGCCTCACGCCGATAGCTGATGACAACCCGGCATCCCCATCGCGCCAGATGTTGTGCTGTAGCTGCGCCGAGACCTCGACTCCCACCAGTTATGAATGCGACCTTGCTCTCCAGAGGGCGATAGTTGTTTGGTTCAGGAGCCATGTGGCGACGTTAGAGCAACCACACCATCAGCCGGACCATGCCACCCACGATCCATCCGACACCTTGTTGGGCGCACCACCACCTAGGTCTTGCACCCAGATCCCGTCATCTGCCGCGTACACAAACGCAGTCGAGTCTGGCGACCAATAACTCATCGACTGCGCGTATTGGGGGAAAAACGGAAACATGTCACGGATCAAGAACACCGACGGACGAAATTCCAAGTAGTCCGTCTTGTCGCCGGTCACTTCCCAGACGGTGGCCTGAATACCCTCGCCGGTTGGCGTCATCACCAGCAGTGAATTGCCATCCGGACTCCAGAAGAATCCAAGGGCGGGACGTTGGGTGAGCACCTCAGACTCCCCCGTTGCAGCATCGACGATCACAACCACGTCGCCGGGAACCGCAGCCACCTCGACAAGGCCGACCGAGATGGCCGGGTTGCCTCCCGTCGATTGCAGGGCCACGTGTGTCCCCTGACGGTTGACGACGAAGGTTGTGAACTGCCCAAGCTCGGCGATGTGGCGGCGCTCCCCGTCGTCGGCCTCGACCACCAGACCACCATCATCGACGTGGAAGATCCCAGCCGGAGTCCATTGTGGCGCCAGATACCCGGGGGCCGTGGAGCCCAACTGCTCATGGCTGCCGTTGGGCTCGACCGTCTCAAACCGGTCGGGACCGACATGGGTGACTACACGCCCGCTGTCTGGGCTCCACGAGAAGTAGAACGGGGCGCCGCCATCGACCACTGATGTGGTGGTTGCGGGGACGTCCACCATCACGAAGTCGAGACCATCTGACCCGTTGTGAAGCACACCTATGTTCCGGGAGTCCGGAGACCAATAGAGATAGAACGGGAGTTGCGGTGTCTCGACCTTGGTTGGCGCACCGTCGTCGAACCTGTAGAGCCCGACAGCGAATCCGTCGGGCGTCGCCTGTCCCCATGCCAGCGACGATCCATCGGGAGACCAGATCGGCTGGCTATAGATCGCGGTGTCGCCGGCATCCTCCGTGATCGCGACTCGATTCGACCCGTCGGGATCGATCACTACGACGTCGCCTCCGCCGTCCACAACCACAAGTCGCCCGGGTTCGTTAAACGTCGCGATTGAAGTTGTTGTGGACTCAGTTGGAGTGGTGGTCGACTCGATTGAGGTGGTTGTGCCTTCGGTTGACGAGGTACATGCGGCCAACACCACAAGTAGGGAAACCGCCCTCGTGACACACCGGAACATGGCACGAGCCTATTAGAGGTTGCGGCTTGGGCTAAGAGGCCTTGCTCCACCAACGAATCCGTCCAACATCAGTGAATCCCACACCTTCATAGAACTCGGTCGCTTTTCTTGGTTCGTCGGTCCCGACTCTGGTGATGCGCATCCCTGCTTCTCGCATGCGTAAGAGGCCAAAGTGGATCAATGCGCGTCCAACGCCCTGGCGGTGAAAATCAGGGTGCGTGCCAAACGGCTCGATCTGGGCAATCCCTGAGGAATCTGGCCACCAGATCATGAAAGCGGCAATACGCCCATCGGGGGCCACCGCAACCAAGTCTCGTTCTTTGTCATATACCGGGGACTGCATGAAGCGGATATAGCGCTCGAGATGAGTGACCGAATCGAGTGTCGACTCAAAGGCAGCATGTGAGGCCGCTCTTCTGTCGTCGGCCTCTTCCTCACCTCTGACAGTACGCAGAGTCCACCCCTCGGGCAGCGCCGGCTCCGGGATCTGGCGATTGAGGAGATCCCACTCGTAGTTACGCTCGGTGTGGACCGGTGAATAGTCCTCGGTCTCGAGATATGTGATCAGTTCGATATCAGTGTCAGCCACCCATCCCACCTCACCGTTACCACCCAACCTTCTTTGAGCCCACTCAATAAGACCGGTTCTTGAGACCTCGGGCCGCGCGAACACGCTTATCTCACCCCGAGTTTCTTCAAGTACAACAACCTCAGATTTCATCCGAAGCCACAGAGTGAGGTTCCATCCCGGATCCACATGGTGGATCCACCAAGCGAGATCGCCGGGGTGGGCGATATAACTGTCACCAGGTGGGGCCAATGCACTCGTGAGCACCTCCTGCATCGCGGGGAGATCTTCGGTGTCGGCTACGCGTAACCCGGGCGCCAGCGGGTCGGGCTGGGTATCTACAGCCGGCGGTTCGAAGCCGTGAGGTTTCGCTCCAGCTTCGACCATCGAGACATACCACTCATACGGTGGCTCGGTGAATGCCTCCCCAGTCCACGTGTAAGCCAAAGCCTGGCCACCGTCAAGTTCGATAGTGACGGCGTCGTAGCGCGGTTCAGCGCTATCGAGGGCCAGTCGATCTGAATCATCGATCTCAAACAGAACGCCGTCGACGATCGAGCCCTCTGATGGTCGGACGTTGAGTTTGGCCGAACCGTCGACTGAGGGCTTGTCGTAGACCGCGCGCCAACCCGCAAGTTGCACCGGACCCAGCACCACGGCAGACGGACAACGCCCCCGGAGTTGGGGCAGCCACATGTTGGAGCCATAAGCGAAGTAACGGAAGGTCACTTCGTCGCGAGGACCTCGGCCAGAAGAACTGGATCAACACTCCCGCCACTGACAACGCACACAGTGGTGCCCCGCCTCATCGAGGGCGTCTTGAGAGCGGCGGCCAACGACGCCGCACCGGCACCCTCGGTGACCAGTTTGTCGTTGATCGCGAGCCGCCCAATTGCTGCTTTCACCTCGTCTTCCGACACCACGACAACCTCGTCGATGAGCTCGCGGAGCATTGGATACATGTTGTGGGTGATCACCGGTGTTGAGGCTCCTTCCACGACCGTCTTGCTCCATTCGATCCAGACTGGGCCACCTGCCTCGAAAGCTGCTTGTAAGGCCGAATTCACCTCGGCCTGAACGCCAAAGATTCGTACCGACGGCTTGAGGGCCTTGACCACCGCAGCTACTCCGGCAATCAGCGCACCCCCACCGACAGGGACAAACACGGAGTCGAGATCGTTGAGATCCTCCACGATTTCCAAGCCGATCGTGCCGTGCCCGGCGATCATCAGCGGCTCGCCCCACGGATTCAGATAGCAATACGGCTCCGATCGCCAACCTTCTTCGAACATGTAGAGCATCAGGTCGGTCATCGAAACGCCGACTAGCTCGGTCCCGTATGCCTCGATCGCCTTTCGCTTCGCCTCATGGAGGTTGTCCGGCACCAGAGATCGCGAATCGACTCCAAGTTGCGTGGCCATATACCCGACCGCTTGCGCGGTGTTCCCTGCGCTGGTTGTCGACAGACCTCTTTTAGCCTCTTTCGATGACAGGGATAGGGCCCAGTTGCCAACACCTCGGACCTTGAACGACCCGATCGGCTGGAGAACCTCGGGCTTCAAATGGATCTGCCCCGATTGGTCGCCTTTCAGTCTCATCAAAGGGGTGCGCACGATGGTTCCGGTCAGCCTGGCTTCCGCCTCACGCACCTGATCAAGCGACGGGGGTTGTACCGGCTCGCCCGGCCATCCCGTTGGTCTCGGTTCAGTCATGAATCCCTACTCTCATCGGACTGGACAGTATCGACAGGAGGAAATCATCGTGGAAAAGATCATCGCCGACGGGTTGGCTCGTCTTCCATCGTTTAGTCATGCGGTCGTTGCCGGGGACACGATCTATGTGTCAGGAAGCCTGGGGACCCTCCCCGATTCCATGGAGTTGGTTCCTGGAGGAGTTGGCCCGGAAACCACTCAAACCATCGCCAATATCACCAGAATCCTCGAAGAGTGCGGCGCGACAACCGACGACATCGTGAAGGTCAACGTCTACGTATCTGACATGTCGACCTTCAGCGAGATGAACGACGCTTATCTCGAGGCTTTCGGCGACTCGCCGCCCGCCCGCATCACCGTGGGCGGCGTCGATCTTGCTCTCGGAGCCGCGGTTGAGATCGACTGCATCGCGTGGAAGCCTTGACTTCTCCAGGTGTAGCGTCGCCAGAATGATTACCGAAAAGGTCACTTGGAAGGGGAGGCTCGGCCCCTTCGACTTGAGGCTCGCACCGGGCACTTTCCGCCCTACGACCATATCGTCAATGGTCGCCGAAACGATGGAGGTTCACGACAAAGACGTCGTCATTGACATGGGGTGTGGTTCGGGAGTTCTGTCAATCATCGCCGCCAGGCTTGGTGCTCAGATGGTCCACGGTGTTGACGCCGAAGCGGAAACAGTTGAGGTGGCGACCGCGAATGCCTCGGAACAAGACGTCCAAGACCGAACGATGTTCTATCGGGGTGACATGTTCGCTCCACTTCCCGAAGGTATCGAGGCTGATGTTCTCATCGGCGATGTGTCAGGTGTCCCCAACGAGATCGCCGAAATCACCGGCTGGGTGTCGCTCGATTTGGCCGGCGGCCCGAGTGGCGCGGAGCTCCCGTTGAGGATGCTCGAACAAGCCCGACGGTTCATGCGCAAAGGTGGCAAGTTGCTTCTGCCGACAGGTTCGCTACAGGATGAGGCCTCGATCCTTCAAGCGGCGAGGGCCGCCTTCGGACGTCTCAAACAACTGACCGAACGTCGCATCCCTCTGCCAACCAGCGTGTCTGAGAATCCGGCAATCCTGCGGATGGCTCAAGACAAGGTGATCGACATCACTCAACGAGGCAGTCGGATGATCTGGACTGCTCGAGTATGGGAAGCGACGGTTTAGAGGCTACGACTCCTCCCCGGGGATCCAATCTTCTAGCGGGAGACCCAAACCGTCTGCGATTCGGTTCGCGTATGCGTAATACCCGACGACTTCGGCAATATGGAGAATGTCAGTGTCGGTGAACTCGACATCCCTCAAACGCTCGACATCATGTTCGGTGACGCTCCCCGGGTTGACGGTCAGCTTCACCGCATAGTCGAGCATGGCTAGGCGCTTTTCGGATACGCCACCAGTTTTGTAGTCAGCCTCGATTCGGTCGGCGAGATCATCGTCCCGCAAGAATCGGCGCAGACCGCGCCGATGATGAGTTACTCAGTAGTGGCAGTCGTTTGTCTTGGAGACAACCAACGCAATCATCTCGCGCTCGACCTTGCGAAGAGTCTTGGTGCCCTTCATCGCCTGGCGATACAGGACGTAGTGGGCGTTCATACTCCCGGGATCGAGGGCATGAATCCGCAGGATCCAGTCGATCCGCTTGTACACCGGGTCGATGATTTCATCTTTCAATGCAGCAAGATCATCACCCCAGCTGTCTTCGTGGGGAGCATCAATCCAGGGCATCAAAGAAATCTAGACAAGGTCGAGGTCACGGGCCACCAGATCGTCATGGGTCTCCCTACGGACGACAAGGCGAGCATCGCCGTCCTTGACGAACACGACTGGGGGCCGCGGAACCATGTTGTAGTTGGAGCCCATGGTGTGTCCGTAAGCGCCGGTCACCGGAGTGCAAAGGATGTCGCCCACATTGACGCTTCGAGGTATTCGACCACTCCAAACAAGCACGTCACCAGACTCGCAGTGCTTTCCGACCACACGAACCTCTCGTTCCCTGGCAGCGTCCGTCATCGCGGGAGCAAAGACCTCATATCCGCTGCCATAGAGAACCGGTCTCGGATTGTCGCTCATGCCTCCGTCGACCGAGACATAGGTCCGGACTCCAGGAATGTCCTTGATGGTGCCCACTGTGTAGAGCGTGACCCCTGCTCGAGCCACGATCGATCGGCCCGGCTCGGCAACGATGCGAGCTTCGATTCCCAGGTCGCCGGCCGCCGACCGAACCGCCTCGCCCCACTGGGTAATCGAGGGTGCCTTCTCACCCTCCACATATGGAACACCCAGACCACCACCGAGTGAGAGCTCTTGAATGTCCAACGAGCGAACGAAGGCACCGATCGTGACAACCGCTTTGGTGAAGGAATCGACCTCGAATACCTGACTCCCCACATGAGCGTGGACACCGACTAGGTCCATCGCTGCCGATTGCTCGACACGTCGAAACGCCTCGAGTGCTCGGCCGCCTTCAATCGAAATTCCGAACTTCGAATCGGCCACACCCGTGCGCAGGAAGTCGTGTGTATGAGCCTCGACCCCGGGGTTGATTCGAATCAGGACGGTTGGAGGAGGTGATCCGTGTTCGACAAGCTCCTCGATCCTGTCGATCTCGACATTCGAATCGATGACGATCCGGCCAACGCCGATCTCCATCGCAAATTTCAGCTCGCCCGGGCTCTTGTTGTTGCCGTGGAATACCAGACGCTCTGGAGCGACTCCGGCAGCGAGCGCAACATGGATCTCTCCTCCGGTGGAAACATCGAGGTTCATCCCTTCCTCCACAGCAAGACGAGCCATAGACCCGCACAGGAAGGCTTTGGTTGCGTAGGCGACGCCGTCGGGAAAAGCTGCAACGGCCTCTCGACACCGGGCCCTCAGATGTTCTTCGTCATATACAAAAAGTGGAGTGCCGTGGTCACTGGAGAGATCCGCGAGATCGCACCCGCCAATGAAGAGTCGTCCGTCCGATCCGATTTCGGAATTGTCGGGCAACAGATGGCGGGGCAACTCAAACATCAGATCAACGATGGTGGCATCAGAGAGCACCGAGGGGAAGCCCCATGAATAGCGAAAGAGCCACCGGGGACTTCAGTGGCTCTTCGCTCTGGGTCGAGAGACCGGGGACTGGTGGGATCCGAGGCCCCTCGACAAATTGCGATGCTGAGCGAGTGAGGGGAGGAGAAGGGGATGCCACTCGGGGAAGTGGCTGTCACCGCTCATGACTTCTTGAAGAAGTCATCAGCATCGCAAGCCTGTAAGAAATGTGAACCTCAACGCTTGTGCGTTGGAAACTCATTCGAAGAGTGAGCCTCATTGCTTGTGCGTCTGTTCACAAAGTTTGGACGCTGACAACCCTCAAACGGTTCCCGAATTGCCAGTCACCGACGAAGATGAGCGGATCCTGACCGGATACGGGCCGTACTACCTGAGGTTTGGAACGGTCAGTTACTGAAGGTGACGCTGAAAGCGGGCGCCCACCGTGAGACGACCCGTCCGTAGTTCTCGCCGGCACGCATCATGTCGCCCTCCTCGAGCGCATCTAGCGATTCTTGAATCAATTCGCACGAGTTGTCGAACACAAGGTCTTCCGACTCAAACAGGTCGGCGACATCGCCATAGTCGAGCTCGACCATGGATCCTGAGGCGAATGGATCCAACCACTCGCCTAATTGCCCGAGTTCTTCGGCAGGGCCTGGAAATACGTCGAGCTTGTTGATGATCTCGTACGCCCGGTTCACTCGCCGCCGGCTTTCGTCGATATCGGAGCGAAACCGAAGACGCATCCCGGTCGGCGCCTCATAGATCTGTTTCTGAGATGGGTCAAAGGCAGTGAACCACCGGACCGGGACGTGCCAAGCCGATGTGAGCACATGCGACCGGTGCTCGGGGTGGGCACGGTGATAGGCACGCAACTCGTGATCGGCAGCCCTCGCCGCGTCCTCCGGGATCAAACCGGCACCGAGACCGTGGAAGGCGTTGGCGAACGCAACAGTGGACTCGAGTACGCGAAGACGCAGGTTGCGGGGGCACACCAGACGCTTGCCGTCCCACTCCACCGACCAGTTGGTGTCGCCTTCCTCCTCGGACAGGAGCCCGTATGTGCGTACAAAACCCGGCACCGGGTCACTCGACTCTTCAACCTCTGGCGCATAGACCTTCAGATAGGCGGCCTTAGTCATCGTCTTATCCTGGCACATATGCGGCCCGGCTCACCGGGACGCAAGGTGCTCCGCTGAAGGTAAGATCGGGCCGTCTTTGAACCACGGCCGAAGGAGACTCGACCCTTGTTCGTTTTCGATGAAGTAGCCAAAGAAGGGCACGAACAAATCCTCTACGGCTTCGACAAGGTATCTGGCCTCAAGACAATCATTGCCATACACAGCACGGCTCTCGGTCCCGCCTTAGGCGGGACTCGTTTTTATCCATATGAATCAGAAAACGCCGCGCTCGAAGATGTGTTGAGACTCTCCAAAGGGATGAGTTTGAAAGCTGCCGCCGCGGGGCTCGACCTCGGCGGGGGAAAAGCGGTAATCATCGGCGACCCTCGTCAGGACAAGTCCGAACGACTGTTTAGAGCATATGGACGCATCGTCGATTCTTTGCAAGGTCGATACATCACTGCCGAAGACGTTGGGACAACAACCACCGACCTCGATCTGGTGCGCCGCGAGACCAATTGGGCATTGGGCAACTCCGTCGCACTCGGCGGTGCTGGTGACCCTTCACCTGTCACGGCACGAGGGTTGTACGCCGCAACGCGAGCGGTCGCCAAGAAACTCTGGGGCAGCCCCGATATCGCGAATCGCAAATTCGCAGTGCAGGGTGTCGGCAAAGTCGGCTCCGCTTTTGTCCGACTCCTCGTCGAGAACCGGGCAGAAGTTGTGGTGACCGACGCCTACGAGCCAGCGATCGCCGCTGCCGTGGAGAATTACGGGGTTCAAGCTGTTGCTGGCGAAGAGATTTTCACGGTTGACTGCGACATATTCTCCCCGTGCGCAATGGGTGCCGGACTCAACGAAGACACCATCTCCGGCCTCAACTGCACGGCGATTGTGGGAAGTGCAAACAACCAGCTCGCCACCGACAAAGACGCCGAACGGCTTGCCGACCGGGGGATCCTCTACGGCCCCGACTTTGTGGTCAATGCTGGGGGCCTGATCAACGTTTATGACGAGCTACACGGCTACTCGAAGACGAGGGTCCTGCATCGCGTTGACGCTATCTATGAGGCCACTATGACCATCCTCAACGCTGCCGAGGAGCATGGAATCAACCCCCACGAGGCGGCTGTCAAGGTCGCAGAGGACCGGATCCACTCCATCGGAGATCTTCGCCGCTTCCGCCGCAGCGGACACGACCGCAACTGAGCAGATGACACCACCACACACTACGCAGGACCATCGAGCGCTAGGTCTGAGCGACGATCAGATCGTTGAGATGTACCGGTTGATGTTGATGGCGCGTCGAGTGGATGACCGGATGTGGGCCCTGCAACGTCAGGGCCGGGCGGCTTTTGTGCTGGGTGCTTCCGGACACGAGGCGATCCAAGTGGCCTCAGTCTTCGCACTAGACAAGTTCAAGGATTGGCTCTTGCCCTATTACCGGGACATGGGGGTTGCCCTTGCTTGGGGATTCGATCCCAAAGAGATCTTCCTGGGCGTATTTGCAAAGAAAGCCGACCCGATGTCTGGTGGTCGTCAACTTCCAAGTCATTGGTCAGATCCTGAGCGCAGAGTGCTCACCCAATCGTCCGTGATTGGCACCCAATTCCCTCATGCCGCTGGGATCGCCCATGGACTCAAGCTTGGCGGCACCGACGCAGTTGCCGTTGTCTACGGAGGTGAGGGGGCCACATCCGAGGGCGATTGGCACGAAGCTATGAACTGGGCCGGGATTCACGACCTGCCTTTGATCTTCGTCATCGAGAACAATGGCTACGCCATTTCGGTGCCCACCACTGAGGGAGTTGCCGGTCGCATCTCCGACCGCGCCCAGGGCTACGGGTTCCCCGGGTATTTCATAGATGGCAACGACCCGTTCCAGGTTCTCGAGACGATGCAAAAAGCCGTTGCCAGGGCCCGCGCTGGTGAAGGACCGACGTTGATCGAGGCCGAGACCTACCGCTACTACGCGCATACATCCGACGACAACGACACGCTCTATCGCACCCAGGAAGAAGTAGAGACCTGGAGGAAGCGCGACCCAGTGGCCAAGCTTCGCCAATACTTGATCGAGGAGCGTCTGCTTACCGAGGCACAAGAGACCGAGATCGACGAACAGGTCGTCACCCGACTGGCCAAGGCTGTCGAGTTCGCGGAGACTTCAGCAGATCCCGATGAGCCGACCAGTCGGGTCTATGCGAAAGTCATCGAGATCGGTGAAGCCTCCACCGAGCCCGAACCGAACCCTGGCGGAGATCGGGTCAACATGATCACGGCGATCAACCGAACCCTTCACGAGGTCATGGAGCTTCATGATGACGCAGTGGTTTTCGGTGAGGATGTTGCCAGAAAGAAAGGTGGCGTCTTCAAGGCGACCCAAGATCTGACCGAACAATTCGGCCCCGCGCGATGCTTCAACACACCTATTTCTGAGTCATCGATAATCGGCTGTGCCATCGGGATGGCTGCCAGTGGCTACAAGGTGATCCCCGAGATCCAGTTCGCCGATTACATCCATCCTGCGTTTGACCAAATCGTTTCAGAAGCCGCTCGAATCAGCTACCGCTCTGACGGCCGTTGGAACTGCCCCATCGTGATTAGGACGCCTTACGGGGCCGGCATCCATGGAGCGCAATATCACTCGCAATCGATAGAAGCGTTCTACGCACATGTCCCCGGGCTGAAGGTGGTTATTCCATCAACCCCGGCTGATGTAAAAGGCCTTCTGCACACCGCGGTAGAGGACCCCGACCCGGTTTTGTTCATCGAGCCCAAGAAGCTCTACCGCCTGGCCAAGGGTCCGTTCCCTGAAGGTGATTACCGGATTCCACTCGGCAAAGCCGCTGTCCGTCACCTCGGGACGGACCTCACGATCATTGCCTATGGAGCGATGGCCCACTTCGCAATGGAAGCCGTTCCCGTGCTCGAGGAGTTGGGTATCAGCACCGAAGTGATCGACCTGCGAAGTCTCAAACCACTGGACTGGCCGACAATCGAGGCATCGGTAAAGAAGACATCCCGGGCCCTAATCGTCCATGAAGACAATGAATTCGGCGGATACGGTGCCGAGATCGCTGCCCAGATCGCCGACAAGACCTTCGAATGGTTGGACGCACCGGTGAAGCGGTATGGCCTTCCCGACGTGCCCCTCATGCCCTACGCCGGTTCTCTCGAACATGCCCTCTACCCGACTCCTGAGACCATCGTCGAGCGGGCTCAGGAACTGGCCAAGTATTAGCCGCGATTGCTTGACGACACCCCCCACCTAACCTCCCGGCGATGTCGTTGCAGACCTTTCTCTCCGATCTGGCCGGTCAGGCCTTTGCCGACTTTGGCCTGCCCGCGGAGTTTGGCGAAGTGTTGCCTTCCCAGCGTCCTGAGTTAGCTCAGTTTCAGTGCAACGGTGCAATGGCTGCGGCCAAACAAGCCGGCAAACCACCCAGAGAGATCGCCGAAGCCGTTGCAGCCATTCTGGAGCTGGCGGCAGAAGTGGCCTCGACCGGGGTCGCCGGCCCCGGTTTCATCAACATCACCGTCACCGACGACACCCTCGCCCATTGGGGCGGAAGGGCAGCGGCTGACGAACATCTCGATTTCGAGACAGCCGTCGACCCGTTAACGGTTGTCGTTGACTACGCCGGACCCAACGTCGCCAAGGCAATGCATGTCGGCCATCTTCGGGCCACGATCATCGGTGACTCGCTCGCTCGTCTCTTCTCTTTTGCCGGGCACAAAGTGATCCGGGATCCCCACTTTGGTGACTGGGGCTTCCAGATGGGGCTACTCATCACCGTCATTGATGAAGAGAGGATCGATCCAGGATCGATAACCCTTCAGGATCTGCAACGAATCTATCCAGAGGCGGCGGCCCGAGCAACGAAAGACGAGACTTTCTCCGACAAGGCGCGGGAAGCCACCGTCCGACTCCAGGCAGAAGACCCGCAAAGCCTCGAGGTCTGGCGTCAGATGAAGGCGGTTTCTGAGGCATCGCAGCGGGAAGACTTTGCCGCCCTCGGAGTCAATTTCGACCTCTGGTATGGGGAATCCGACGTCCACGACCGCCTCAGTCCTTTGGTCGACAGGCTCGAGACCAGCGAAGTGGCGGTCGTCTCGGACGGTGCGCTTGTCGTCCCCGTCGAGACACCCGAGGACAATCGGGAGTGGCCACCGCTGATCCTGCGAACTAAGGCTGGCGGGTTTCTCTACTCAACGACTGATCTCGCCACCGTTCAGCTCCGGGTCGATGAACTTCACGCCGACCTGGTGCTCTATGTCGTCGACCACCGTCAAGGCGACCACTTCACCCAAGTGTTCCGGGCAGCACGCAAAAGTGGCATCACACCGGATTCGGTGCATCTGGAGCACATCGGGTTTGGCACCATGAACGGCCCTGACGGGAAACCGTTCAAGACAAGGGAAGGTGGCGTTGTCCGTCTTAGTGACGTGATCGAAATGATCAAGAACACCGCACGTACTCGACTCGACGAGGCCGAGCTTGCCGAGGAATACTCCGACAGCGAAAGAGACCAAATCGCCACACAGGTCGGGGTGGCTGCCCTCAAGTTCGGAGACCTGATCAACAATCGTTCTACCGATTATGTCTTTGATCTCGACCGGTTCGGGTCGTTTGAAGGGAAAACTGGGCCCTACCTCCAATACGCGGCGGTACGAATCAAGTCGATCCTTCGAAAGGCGAGCGAACGGGACCTCTCACCGGGGGAGATTCGACCTCCCACCCAGGATTCGGAACGGGAGTTGATGGTAGAACTGCTCCATCTTCCGGAGGTGATCGGACGAGCTATCGATCTCCGCGCCCCCAATCACGTCGCCGAATACACCCACGGTTTGGCAGGCAAGTTCAATCGGTTCTACGACACTTGCCACATACTTTCCGAGGAAGATCCCATCAGACAGGGTTCTTGGCTAGCTCTTGCCGAGTGGACGCTGGAAGCACTCACCCGACTCCTCGACTTGCTCGGCATCGAGGTTCCGGATCGGATGTAATCATGGTCTTCGATATCAGGCCGGCGCGAACCGAAGACATCGAACAGATCGTTCCCTGGACATCTGACACGTTCGATTGGGGTGACTACGTTCCCGAGCGACTACCGGTTTGGCTTGATGATCACAACGCGACTGTGCTCGTCACCACGATGGAGGACCAACCTGTGGGGTTGGTCCACGGACTGATGCTGACCTCTACCGAGGCTTGGCTCGAGGCCGCACGGGTGCATCCGGATCACCGCCGAATCGGCCTAGGAAACGCGCTCAACACAGCAGGCGTCGAGTGGGCGGCGAAGCAGGGAGCCCGAGTTGTGAGGCTCGCGGTTGTCGACGGGAACCAACCGGCAATAACCCAGGTCCTTGCGTTGGGTTACCGACAAACCTCGGTGTGGGCGTATTGCGAGTTAGCACCGGCGCCCACACCAGACACCGGGGTCAGGCCCGGCACAACAGCTGACGTCGACGCTGCGTGGATGTCGTGGTCGACGAGCGACCTGCATCGCGCTGCACGCGGGCTAATTGCACTTGGGTGGCAATGGCGAACGGCAAGACCACAGGATCTCGTCGAAGGAGTTGATGAGGGTCGGTTCTTCCAATCACCTCAGGGCTGGTTGCTGGCCGATCAAGTCGACACGAAGGTCATGCATTCGCTATGGCTGTCCACCGCACCTGAGGATGCGCCAGAGTTTCTCAAAGGCGTCCTCGGTCTGGCAGCAGACTTGAGCACCGACAGTGTGAAGGTGAAGACTCCAAGTCTTCCCTGGATGACCGAGGCAATGAGACGAGCCGGCGGCGAACCAAGTGAAATTCTGATTTTCTCGAAGTCGATCTAGTGACAGACAACTAAATCAGGATCATCATCGCGCCGATTGTCCAAACCACGAACATCACGGGCACGTCGGCTTGATGCACCCATTCGGCCTCGACGGGAAGGCCTCGGGCCAACAAGGAGAGCGGAACTCCGATCAAAGGCATCACAGTCATCCCAGCGACACCAACAGCCCTAATCCCCTCGGTCCCTTTGTGGAGCGGATCGGGAAGACCGTCAAGGAGCCCCGTGATGAGCCCGTAGGCCAGCAAGGCGCCGAAACCCACTCCAAATACAGCGATGGTTCGACCGATTCCCAGCTCCCAAAGCCGGAAGCCGACAAGACGACGACCACGGCCCAGGGGGCCTTCCGAGGCAACACCAAGACAGAAAAGACCACTCACTGCGAGGACGATCGCTGAGATCAGTAGCGGGGCGGTTTCCACCTCGACTGCCACATCGACGAGACCGAAACCTGCGAGAAGAACCGCAATCGACAGACCGACGAGGAGACTCCCGAGAACCATCAAGCCGACGTCGAGCATCGTTCCCAGCGCCCCGTAGGCAAGGATTGCGTAACGCTTGAGTGTGGCGAACGCACCTTGAGAAATGGTGTTCTCCGTCATGAGCTGGCAGTCATCCCGTCACGTCCTCCTCTATCGCCCTCAGGTACCACTCGATCGGATGGGCTACCTCATGGTTGTCATCGAGATAGCTTCTCAGTTGCATTTCGCATCCCGGATTGGCCGAAGCGACCCGATCTACGCCTGTTAAACGCACTTGTTCGGCCTTTTGGTTTCCGAGTTGCTCCGATGCCTCGGGCTGTGTGATGGTGTAGATACCTGCCGCTCCGCAGCACATCCCCTGGGGGTCCGTCTCCACTACTTCATATCCGGCCGCGGCCAGAATCAGTCTTGGCTCCTCGGTAACACGCTGGGCATGACGCAAATGGCAAGGATCTTGGATAGCAATGCGCCCGCGAGAGACCTGGCTTTTGGGTAGTCGCCCATCCTCGATGGCTCTCGCTATGGCGACTGTGATATCGAGAGCGGCCGCGGCCACCTGCTCACCACCATCAGCCCAGTGGTCGTAACCGCTCAAGTGGGCCGAACATCCGGCGGCGGTGGCCACGACCCTCTCGTAGCCGGCGAAAACCTTGCTATTTGTGTCGGCAAAAGAATGCGCCGCCTCAGTCTTCCCATCATGAGCGGCAAGGGCTCCGCAACATGTTTGAGCTTTGGGAGCATCCACTCGGTGACCCGCCATCTCGAGAAGGCGAACCGCTGCCTCATTGACTGGTCGGAACCACTGATCCTGGATACACCCGGTGAGCAGGCCCACCGTCCCGGCGTCGCCTGACCCTCCACTGTGCCCGACGGACGCCTGTGGTCGGCCAGATAGCCGGCGAAGCCCGGATGTGACTCGCTGGTACTTCTTGGGTGCCAATGCTGTAGCCCCAACAATTTGAGAAATGGAAAGCAAGAAGGTCCCCGTGCGCAACAGGAATCGCGAACCCAATGCTGACCCGAGTTGCCAACGACGTTCCTTGCCTCGCACCGGAAGCTGCGCCGATATCTCGGCACGTGCCCCCTCCAGTGCCCGGCCATATGGAACGAGACCGGGGCACACCGGCTCACACGCCCTGCAACCCAGACAGAAATCGATGATGTCGGCAAACGCCTGGTCCACCTCCACGATGCCTTGGTCCACAGCCGACATCGCCATCAGACGGCCCCTAGGCGACGCTGTCTCCCGCCCAGTCAGCCTGAAGGTGGGACAAACAGGCAGACAAAGCCCACATTGGACGCAGGAGTCCAACTCCTGGCGAGTCGGGTGCTCGGCGGTGACCCAACCGATTAGAGACCCCCTGGAAGACGACCCGGATTGATCACGCGGGCAGGGTCAAACTCTGCGATGAGTCTTCTCTGCACATCGAGAGCCGACGGTGGCGCTCCCCAGGGGTCGAACCCGTCGAGACCGTCAGCAGGCGCTTGGGTCACGACCAGATGACCGCCCACGGACTCGATCCACTCACGAATGTCCCAAGCTCCGTCGAGGTCTCCAGAGGCGGCTCGCAATTCGCCGACCCCGTGCAATGCAACGAAATCCCACCCGTCGGGTAGACGGCCCACTGCTTCCTTGGTGAGGGCGGGAGGCACCCGCAGCGACCAGCCAAACGCACCTTCCGGATCACTTGGCCAAAGGTGGCCTTCGTCAACCTCGCCATCCAACTTCGCTGCCTTCGCCGCAACCTCGGCCGGTGTGCCCCAGACGAAGACACGAATGGACTCGCGATCCTCCAAGACCGCCAGAGGTCGGACGACTCGCTGAGCATCATCCGCCGTGGCGACTGTGACAGTCGCCCGGTGAGGGGGAGCGGGCCAAAGCTTTAGGCAAACCGACACCAGCACGCCGAGACTCCCAAAGGCACCGACCATCAGGCGGGGCAGGTCGTAGCCGGTGACGTTCTTCACCACACGACCACCGCCACGAACGATGCGGCCGTCCCCGGTGACAACTGTGGCCTCCAGAATCCGCTCACGTGTTCCGTAGAGACGGGTACGTCGAAACCCGGAGGCACCAGTCGCGATCACCCCCCCGATGGTGGAAGCCCCCGGCACCTCGGGCAGGACGGCGGTCTGATTGCCTTCAGAGAGCATCAACTCGACCTCCTCAACCGATGCACCTGCTCCGACGACGAGAGTGAGATCGTCGGGCTCCCATTTCTCCACCTTTCCAAGATCTTGCATCGACATCACGATGTCCGGGTCGGGTGGTGCGCCATATCCCGAGCGGGTGCCCCCACCCCACACCTGGACGTTCATCCTCTTTTCCGACGCATACCGGAGGATCGAAGCCACGTCTTGGGGGTTCCGAGGCAACAGCTTGAGCGAGGCGTCGGGAGCGGCCGGCACTTCCGATTCGAGTCGAGCGAGATGAACCGGCGGTGCGGTCACACCCAGACACCTTCCGGCAACTCCTGGCGACGCACGCCACCGAAATCGAAACATCGTGAGCCGGCAGGAAGAATCTTGTTGGGGTTGAAAACACCCTCAGGGTCGACAGCCTCCTTCAGACGCGCCTGGGCATCAAGGTCGAGCTCGGTGAAGTTGGCCCGCATCATGTCACGCTTCTCCAGACCGATTCCGTGCTCGCCAGAAAGGGCGCCACCGTTCTTGAGACAGATGGCAACTATCTCGTCACCTGCGTCGTGAACCTTCTTGTTGATGTCAGGCTCCGAAGCATCAAAGGCGATCAGTGGATGCAGGTTGCCGTCCCCGGCGTGAAAGACATTGAGCATGGTGAGGTCATAGCGGTCGGCGATTTCGTACACCGCTTTCATGGTTTCAACGAGCTTGGTTCTAGGCACAACTGCGTCATGGAGGTAGTAATCGGGTGCCAACTGGGCGATAGCGCCAAAGGCCGACTTCCGTCCCTTCCACAACAGTGCGCGATGCTCCTGGGTCTCGGCAACTTCAACGCTGGTGGCACCGTTAGAAACGGCGATCTCGGTGATCAATTCCGCTTCCGCCTCGACACCCTCAGTCTCGCCGACGACCTCGGCCAAAAGGACAGCCGCAGCATCGGTGGGCAAACCAGCGTGGAGCCAATTCTCAACGGCCTCAACCATCCGCTGATCCATGAGTTCCAGGGCCGCCGGAACCATCCCGGCCGCAATCACCTGTGAGACCGCGGCGGCGGCACCCTCGACTGAAGAGAAGCCAATCAACATGGTGCGAACGTCCGGATCGAGAGGGATAAGGCGCACCAGGGCCCGGGTGACAATTCCCATGGTTCCCTCCGAGCCGACTATCAGACCCTTGAGATCAAGACCTGGTGGGTCGGGGGCCTGCCCTCCAAGGATCACCACGTCACCACCGGCGAGAACCACTTCGAGACCCAGGACATGGCTTGTCGTACTTCCTTCCGAGAGACAGTGGGGACCACCGGAATTGTTGGCGACGTTCCCACCGATCGTGCATGCAGATTGGGATGACGGGTCGGGTGCGAACTGGAGTCCGTATGGGGAGGCCGCATCGCTGAGATCAAGGTTGATGACACCGGCACCAACCCAGGCGGTCCGATTCTCGACGTCAATCTCCATTGAGTTCATTGCTGTGGTGACAACGACGATGCCACCCTCGGTGGGACTTGCCCCTGCGGCGAGCCCCGTGCCGGCTCCCCTGGCCACAATCGGTACCTTGTTGGCTTCGGCAATCCTCACGATCCGGGCGACGTCGTCGGCATTCTTGGGGAAGACCACGGCATTGGCGTGGCCCCGCATCAAGGAGGCGTCCTTGCTGTAGATGTGGAGCTCAATCGGCTCTTCAAGGACGTTGTCGTCGCCGAGGGCCTGGCGGAGATCGTCGACGTATCCCATTGGCGGGAGACTACTGACCCCAGCCACCTCCACCGGGCGTCAGAACTATGAGCCGGTCACCGGGTTCGACTTCAATCGTGGTTTTGCCGGGTAGCCCCTCTTTGCCGCCGGTTTTGCGAACCAGCCAATCTTCGCCAACTGCTCCGGGTTCACCACCGGCGAGGCCCCACGGAGCATTCCTTCTCCTCTCACCCATCAGCGAAAGGGTTGCTGGGGCACCGAAGACAATCTCACGACGAATCCCCTCCCCGCCCTGGTACTTGCCAGGACCACCGCTACCCCGACGCAGTGTGTAGGCCTCGACACGAAACGGGTAGTGGTTGTGAAGGGCCTCGATCGGAGTGTTCTGGGTGTTGGTCATCCCGGTCTGAATGCCGGACTGGCCGTCTCGGTAGGGACGCGCCCCCTGGCCACCTGCCACCGTTTCGTAGTAGGCAAACTCATCGTTGCCGATCAGCACATTGTTCATAGTCCCCTGCGAAGCCGCCGGGATCCGGTCGGGCACCGCCTGCGCCAATGCGCCCAAGAGAACGTCGGCGATCCGTTGGCTGGTTTCCACGTTCCCGGCTGCGACGGCCGCAGGCGCCACCGCATTCACGATCGTTCCCTCCGGCGCGGTCAGGGAGATTGGGCGATAGCAACCTCCATTGGCGGGGATCGTGGGATCGGTGGCCACTCGAACGGCGTAGTAGAGACAAGATCTAGTGACAGCTTCAACGGCGTTGAAGTTCGACTCCACCTGAGGGTCGGACTCAGTGAAGTCAGCATGGAGGGTATCGCCGTCGATGGTGACCGAGACTCGGATCGCCACGTCTCGGTCGCCAAACTCCATGAAATCCTCAAATGCATAAGTCCCATCAGGAACATTCTCGAGGGCTGAGGTCATCCGTCGTTCCCCGTAGCCGAGTAGCGCGTCGGTCACCGACGCGAACTGGTCCAAGCCCTCTTTGGACACGAGATCCTGGAGACGAAGGACGGCAACCGCGTTAGCTCCCATCTGGGCGTCAAGGTCACCGCGACGCTCCCAGGGTGTTCGTGATGCCTCAACAAACGGCACTACAAAATCGTCAACCCACCGATCGTCCTGCACCGCGAGCGTCGGAGGAACAATGTGACCTTCCTGAAAAATCGTGGTGGCATGGGCTGGCATCGAGCCAGGGGCTTCCCCACCGACGTCGGCGTGATGGGCGCGGTTTGCTACCCAGGCGACATGATCGCCACCCACGAACACTGGCGCGAGCACTGTCAGGTCGTTGAGGTGGGTGCCGCCGTAGAAAGGGTCGTTGACTGCGTACTGAACACCTGGAACCGGATCAAATGCCCGCAGACAAGCGGCTACTGACTCTGGCATCGACCCCAGATGGACAGGAATGTGCTCAGCCTGAGCCAGCATCTCGCCGTTTGGAGTGAAGACTGCGGCCGAGCAATCGGCCCGCTCCTTGATGTTCGGAGACAATGAGGTGCGTCTGAGCACACCACCCATCTCCTCGGCAATCGCCGAGAACCGGTTTCGAGCAACCTCGAGTGTGATCGGATCGATCATCCGCCCACCAGATGGCCGATGTGTTTGGTTGCCTCGCGGTAAGTGAGGCCGGAGAGATCATCTCGATGCTCGGTGACGAATTCAGCCACCGCATTTCCATCGGTCTTGGCGTATTCGCGAAGGGCCCATCCGATTGCCTTGCGGATGAAAAACTCCTTCTCGAAGGCCCGTTGCCCGCAGAAGGAGAACAACCGGTCGGCATCGGTGCGTTCCTTGGCGCCGACCTGACAGATAATTGAGGAGCGCCGGAGCCAGAGTTTGTCGTGCGAGATCCAACGATCGATCTTTGGCCAGACCTTTGCCGGATGGTCAAGGACCAGTTTCCGAATCATGTGTGTGGATGCCTCATCCACGAAATCCCACCAGGCACCCTCAACAACAAAACGGCGGTATAGGGGCAGTGAGGCTGGGACCATGAAGCGACGATGTTTGACTGCAACTCCCTGGGCGATGTATTTCTCTTCTCTATGGGGTAGACGCCAGAGGGCCAGCACCAGCCTCTCGTAGTCGGCTCGTGTTGACGGCACGAAGTTCTTGACTACCTCTTTGAGGATCGGGACCCGACCCGGTTTCTGTACTCCATAGAAAGGCATTTCGGTCTTCATGTACGCCTGCATTCCTGCAGCCTTTTCGGGATTGGCCTGCTCGGTGAGGGCCGACTGCACGTAGCCAGTGGCTTCTTTAATCCAGTCACCCATTGGTGATCTCCAAGGTTCCGTCGTCGAGCACTCGGAGTCGATCTTCGGCCGCGATGAGTACCGCGGAATTGTCCTCGACGACAACGCTGGGACCGTCCACCTCGAAGCCTGCGGGGAGAGTCTCCCTACGCCAGACTCCGTCTCGATATTCAGGTGTCAAATTCGACGGTGCCGACGGCAAATCACCCCATGAGAGTGGCGCGGACCCCGCGGCGGCGGCACGCACATTTACAGCCTCAATCGGCTCGGCTGGTCGATCGAATCCGAAGCGCTGCCGATGCAATGACTCGAAGCGAGTCCGGATTTCATCCCAAGAGCCCGCCTCCACCTCCAGCTCATGCGATTGCCCGAAGTAACGAACATCCACAGTGACGGCGAGGTCAGCGGCATCGACACCAAAGGTCTCACTGAATGCACTTGTTGTCTCGGATCTAATGACGGAAATGGCAGAAGCCAGCTCGGAGTCGCCCAAGGAAAGCATCACGGTTCTTGTGCGGTCAGCTCGAGGCGGGGCGAGCATCAGACCGAGAGCAGAGAAAACCCCGGAAAGGGGAGGCATGAGAACTGTCGCCATTCCCAAACGACGAGCCAGACGGGATGCGTGAAGCCCACCGGCTCCACCAAACGCGACCAATACCGCCTCACGCGGATCGGCCCCCTCCACGACAGACACCGAGCGAAGGGCATGCTCCATGTGGCTGTCAACCACTTCGAGGATTCCGACTGTGGTTTGTTCTTCGCTGAGTCCGATCTGTTCACCCAACCTGGCTATGGCAGACCTGGCGGCGTCAACGTCCAGAGCCACCGTCCCACCGAGAGCCAGGTCGGATGGGATATGCCCCGCTGCAACGTTGGCGTCGGTAACCGTCGGTAGCGTCCCTCCTCTGCTGTAGCTGGCCGGACCCGGTTCGGCGCCGGCCGACTGTGGACCAACTCGAAGAGCACCACCGGGGTCGACCCATGCGATTGAACCGCCACCGGCTCCAATGGTGCGGATGGGGACGGAAGGCACGCGATTGACCCTGCCGGCGATGGTGTGACCGGACCCGACCGAAAGGACGCCACCGGTGATCCGACACACGTCCGTGGAGGTGCCACCCATGTCAAATGAGAGCACTGTCTCGACGCCATGGTGCCGTCCTAACGCAGCAGCGGCGACGGCTCCACCGGCCGGACCCGAGAGTACGAGCCGGCCGGCCGACGAGGTACCGCCTTCGAATGGAATCAGGCCACCGGACGAGGTCATGATGAGACGTGTCTTCATTTCGAGACGGGCATCCAGCGATCGGAGATAGTCGGCCACGGAAGGTGTCAGATAGGCAGAAAGCACAGTGGTGGCTGTTCGCTCGAATTCTCGAAACTCCGGTGATATGTCCGAAGACAGGAGCACCGGCTTGTCGACCGCCTCAGCAATTTCGCGTTCGCGTGAAGGGTCTTTGTATGAGTCGATCAGGACAACCGCCACGACATCACAGTCACCGATGTCGGCTGGATCACTGACCCGCAATTCACGTGGGACAAGCGGTGTCGGTCGGTCCGCAGCGCTGTCGTAAAGCGAAGGCCGATCCTGACGCCCGATCTCCAACAGGTCCTCATATCCGGCATCAGTCACCAGGGCAACACGACCGCCCCTTTCCTCGAGCAGAGCATTGGTCGCCGCTGTCGTTCCGTGCAGAAACACGTCGTCGCCACCGCCACCAACCGCCTCAGCGACCGCGACCGATTGGTCGGCGCTAGTCGGCACCTTGTGACCCAAGATGGTGTCGCCGTCGAATGTCACCACATCGGTAAAGGTTCCTCCAACGTCAACACCTATCACATTGGCCACCGGACTACCCTCCCCGCCCGATGCCAGTTATCTCCACTCCGACACCAAACCCCAACGCATTGAAGTTCTCGGTCGGAGTTCCGATCGGAGGTCCGGGCACACTGGTGAAAGGTGGAGCCACCGAAGAGGTCTTCGCAGGGGAGCTCGTCGAACTCGAAGGCGTGACAAGTGTGTTTTTTACTGCTGACTTCGTGACTATCTCCAAGACTGCGGACGCCTCCTGGGATCAGATCACACAAGAAGCGACGGCGATCCTAGAGAGCCACTTCGACGTCTGAGCATTTGTTAGACGGGCAACTAGGGCACGTTGATCATGGTGGGTCGGGCAACTCCGTCGAAGTCGGTGGCCATCACGACAACGCTCCAACCACCGTTCGCTGTCGCCTGACCACCGATCACAGGTCCGTGGCTGGCTTCCAACTGCACCCTGATCTCGTCCGGCACCGGCACCAGCTCGAGTGAGGAGGAGGACAAAGCATCTGCGGTTCTCACCAGCGGCGGAGCAGCCACCCGCGGCAGGCCATCGTCATCGAGTTTCACCCGAATTGTTGCGATCCGGGTGGGCTGTCGAACAAAGACGCCGTCACTTCCCGAACGCAGGGATCGCACTGTGACTTCTACCTCGAAGACAAAGACGTCGACCTCGATCACACTGGTAGCGGCCGCCCAATCAACGAACACTTGCACACCCTCGGGGGCCTCGGGCAGAGGTACTCCCTCAGGCATGAGACCGGCAAGGGTCTGGCTCGACTCGGTTGAGCCGTCAACACCGAAATACTCGACGGCGAACCACTCTGCATGAGCCGCCGCTTGGTCGATGAGACGTTCCGGGTCGACGGCGAAGAGATCGGCCTCGGCCACAACCAATGGGGTTGCGACAGTGACGATCGGAGCAGTAAGGATCGAGGTAACTGGGGCCGCGAGTTGCTCGGCCGCGACCGGAACCGTGTCAGGTATCGGTGCAGGTCGGTTCTGCATGAACGTGTATGCAAGAGCACCAACGACCACCGCCCCAGCCACTGCGTAGGCCAACCACTGCCGATCGGTTCCCTGCTTCTCGAGCGTTTCCCATGGGATGCGCTCATATACCTCGTGTCGTTCCTCTTCCATCTCTCGAACGTAAGAAGCCCAGATGCAAAGTTCAAGGGGGTTAACCCCAACCCGGACACGTTCAACCGGGGAACTATCCGACCCCCAGCTATCGTCTGAAAGGAAATGGCAGTCAACCCAGATCCGAAACCGGGCCGCTGGATCCTCCCCCTTGTGATTCTGGGGATGATCGGATTCACCTATTTCTTCGTGCGCGAATTGCCCGAAGCGTCACCTGACACGACGCTTGTGGGTCAACCCGTTACAACAACTCTTCCAGAGTCAACGGGAACCACCGAAGACCTCGGTGGTGGCACCTTGGCCCCCGAAACCCAGGCGTACGTCGATGAGCTCGACAACATCAATGATGCCTTGCAGTTGTTGGGCGTGGAGATGGTCACGGTAAATGACGGGTTCGACGCCGACCCACGTGAGATTGAGTACGAAGACGCCGAACTCCGTCTCGAGGCAGTGCAGACTCAAACCCAGGTGCTCGCCGACAACCTCGACGCTCTCACCGTTCCAGTTGGGATGGAGATCAATCAGGAAGCCCTGAAAACAGCGATGCAGTTCGCCGCACTTGCTGCAGGTGACGCGCTGAACGGGCTCCTATCAACCGACACCGGAGAGCTTCGCCGAAACGCGATTGAGGCTTACACCAGGGCCGTTGCCGACTTCGCCACCGAGGTCACCAACGCCCACAACGCGGCCGATTCTCTCTAAAACCCCGCCCTCTTCAATCTCTAGATGTCGTAGTAGAGGTGGAACTCGTAGGGGTGGGGACGGAGTCGCACCGGGTCAACTTCGTGTTCCCTCTTGTACGAAAGCCAAGCGTCAATGAGTGCTTCGGTGAAAACACCACCTTGCAAGAGGAAGTCGTGATCGGCCTCCAATGCGTCAAGCGCCTCGTCGAGACTCCCCGGCACCGAAGGTAAGCCCTTCAACTCGGCCGGGGGCAGGTCGTAGATGTCCTTGTCCACCGGTGCATGAGGCTCGATCCGGTTCTGGACACCGTCCAATCCCGCCATCAGCATCGCCGCAAACGAAAGGTAAGGGTTGGCGGCAGGGTCAGGGCAGCGGAACTCGATCCGCTTCGCCGCAGGTGCCTGTGAATACTGAGGGATCCGAATCGCAGCCGAGCGGTTACGACTCGAGTACACCAAGTTCACCGGTGCCTCGAAGCCAGGGACCAACCGGTGATATGAGTTGGTGGTCGGTGCTGCAAATGCCAGCACGGCCCGAGCGTGCTTGAGCAGTCCGCCGATATACCAACGAGCCAGATCGGAGAGACCGGCATATCCGCCCTCGTCGAACATCAGCGTCTCCCCGTCCTTCCACAGCGACTGATGGGTGTGCATACCCGAACCGTTGTCTTCGAAGATCGGCTTGGGCATGAAGGTGACCGTTTTTCCCACCTCCCAAGCCGTGTTCTTCACGATGTACTTGAAAAGAGTCACGTTGTCGGCGGTACGCAACAACGTGTCGTAACGCATATCGATTTCGGCCTGACCGGCCGTTCCCACCTCATGGTGCTGGACCTCGATCTCGATCCCAGCGTCCTCGAGGCGGACTGTCATCTCAGACCTGAGGTCCTGGAAATGATCAGTCGGCGGGACTGGGAAGTAGCCCTCTTTGTACCGAGGTTTGTAGCCGAGGTTTCCGCCTTCTTCGTACTCCCCAGAGTTCCATGCGCCTTCGACAGAGTCGACGAAGTAGTAACCGGAATTCTGATCCTGGCCGAAGCGAACGTCATCGAAGATATAAAACTCGGCCTCGGGGCCCCAGTAGGAAGTGTCAGCAATCCCGGTGCTGATCAAGTAGTCCTCGGCCTTCTTGGCGACGTAACGAGGGTCCTTTTCATAAGGCGTACCGGTGATCGGGTCGTTGACAAAGCAGTACAGAATAAGCGTTTTTCGGTCCCTGAAGACGTCGTCAACCGCCGTCGATGGGTCGGGGATCAACAGCATGTCCGACTCTTGAATGTCCTGGAATCCCCGAATCGAGGAGCCGTCGAATCCAAACCCTTCCTCGAATGATGCCTCAGTTAGCTGGTGGGGAGGGACCGTGAAGTGCTGGACCTGGCCGGGCAGATCACAAAAGCGAAGATCGATGAATTCGTATCCCTCGTCAGCGACAAGGGATAAGACGTCGGCAGCCGTCTTGGTCACGTTGCTCTCCTCTGTGTGTTGTGAGTACGCGGGCAAAGAGCTTTCTATCTGGAATCGGTTGCCGGTCGGTTGCTGAAGTGTGAACGCTCTGTTTCGTCATTCCCACACCAAGCGGGTGCAGTTGTGGTCGCTGAGCGACCACAACTGCACCCGCTCAAGACCGCGCTACCGTCGCTGCACGTCATGCCAGCCACCATCGTTCTCGGCGCCCAATGGGGTGACGAAGGCAAAGGTCGTGTTGTCGACTTCTTCGCCCAAGAGGCTGACTACGTAGTTCGCTTCCAGGGTGGGAACAACGCAGGGCACACCATCGTCGTGGGCGGCGAGAAGCTCGCGCTGTCTCTCATCCCGTCCGGCATCATGTACCCGGACTGCATCCCGGTGATCGCATCGGGCACCGTGATCGACCCCAAGGTCCTGCTCGCTGAGATGGACATGGCCACCGATAGAGGCTTGGACCCCACCCCGGTGAGGCTCTCTTTGAACGCCCATCTGATCATGCCTTATCACCGCAAACTGGATGCGGCGATCGAGCGATATCTTGGAAAGAACCAGATCGGCACCACCAAGAAAGGGATCGGCCCTGCCTACACCGACAAATACGCCCGTTTTGGGATCAGGGTGCAGGATCTCTTCGACGAGAAGATCTTCAGAGAAAAGGTGGAAGCGGCCCTCGACGAAAAGAACAAGATCCTCCCACGTGTCTACAACACCTTGCCGATGGATGCCGACGAGATTGTCACTGAGTACCTGGAATACGCAGAACAACTGAAGCCACATGTCGCCGACACTTCGCTTCTCCTGTGGAACGCGATTCAGGACGGAAAAAACGTTCTCTTCGAAGGAGCTCAGGGGACTCTGCTCGACATCGACCACGGCACCTACCCTTTCGTGACCTCCTCTAATGCCACGGCCGGGGGCGCGGTGGTAGGCACAGGGGTCGGGCCCAAGGCCATCGATGAGGTGATCGGGGTTGCCAAGGCCTACATCTCCCGAGTGGGCACAGGCCCTTTCCCCACCGAACTCAACGATGAGATCGGCGACACCATGATCGAATTGGGTGGCGAATACGGGACGGTGACTGGTCGTCGTCGTCGGTGCGGCTGGCTTGACCTGCTCGCCCTCCGCTATGCGGTCCGGGTGAACAGTCTCACCAAGATCTTCTTGACAAAGCTGGACATTCTCTCCGCCTTCGACACCATCAAAGTGGCCACTGGATACCGATCAGCCGAAGGCAACTTCAATGACTTCCCCGCCCAGCAATCGGTGCTGTATCACTGTGATCCCACCTATGACGAGTTGCCTGGGTGGCGTGAGGAAATCACCGGGATTAGGGAGTATGACGACCTCCCCGAGGAGGCTCAGGCGTACATCGAGTACATCCAAGATTCGGTTGGTGTGCCGGTGGGTTGGGTTTCGGTTGGTCCGGAGCGCTCACAGCTGATCGAACTCTCATGAAGGTCCTTCTGATCGGGAGTGGCGGGCGCGAGCACGCCATGGGCTGGAAGCTGGCGCAGTCCTCCCGTGTCAAGGAACTGATATCACTCCCCGGCAACCCCGGCCTCGCTGAACTAGGACCTACGGTCGAGGGGATCGGAGTCACTGACGTGGGAGCTATTGCGGCGATGGCACGAGTGCACGGTGTCGACTTGGTGGTGGTTGGGCCCGAGGCTCCACTGGCTGCTGGTGTCGCCGATGCGGTTTCAGCACTCGGAATTCCGGTGTTCGGGCCGACTCGCGCTGGGGCTCGGCTTGAGTCGTCCAAGACCTTCGCCAAGGAGGTGATGGGTCGCGCCGGTGTCCCGACCGCTTTGTCGTGGGCCTTCACAGAACCAGGCCCCGCAAAGATGCAGGTCGACCAAATCGATGGACCTTTCGTCGTCAAGGCAGACGGGCTGGCAGCCGGCAAGGGTGTATTGGTCACCGACGACCGTGAGCAAGCGATGGTTTGGGTCGACTACTGCTTCGAAGGGGCCTTCGGAGAGGCAGGGTCTCAAGTGCTGATTGAGCAGTTTCTCGAGGGTCCAGAGGTGAGTGTCTTTGCCGTCTGCACTGAAACGGGGGCAGTGCCGCTGGAGCCCGCCCGTGACTACAAACGTCTATTTGATGGTGACGAGGGCCCAAACACCGGTGGGATGGGATCGTATTCTCCAGTCGCCGATCTTCCTCAAGATCTGGTCACCGATGTGATGAGAGATGTGGTCCACCCCACTCTCAGACAGATGGATTCGGAAGGGACCCGTTTCACCGGATTCCTCTATGTCGGGCTGGTTCTGACGATCGACGGACCCAAGGTCCTGGAGTTCAATGTCCGCCTCGGTGATCCTGAGACTCAGGCGATACTTCCGAGAATGGAATCCGACTTCGTCGACGTGCTCGAAGGAGCAACACCGACGTGGTCGGACATGGCAACAGTGAACGTGGTGCTTGCGGCGAAGGGCTATCCCACCTCGCCTGAGACCGGTGCAGTCATCAAGGGACTGATCAACGTTCCCGACGACGTGATCGTCTTCCAAGCAGGAACCGTGAGAGATGGCAAGAGGCTCTTGGTAAATGGTGGACGTGTTCTCAACATGGTTGGAACGGGGGCAACCGTGGCCGAGGCTCGGGACCGGGCATACGCCGCTACGGAATCGGTCCGTTGGCCGGGGGTGCAATTCCGGTATGACCTAGCTGACTAGGAAGAAATGCTGCATCCCCCAACCAACTACGGTCTCGCGCAATGAGTCACAAAGTCGCAATAGTCATGGGTTCTGGGTCGGATCGGCCGGTCATGGAAAAGGCCGGCGAGGTGCTGGAAGATTTCGGGATCGAAAACGAAATCCGGGTTCTTTCCGCACATAAGACACCGGACGAGGCGATCGAATTCGCGGCCGCCGCGTCAGATCAGGGTTTTGAAGTGATCATCGCCGGTGCCGGCAAAGCCGCCCACTTGGCTGGAGTGATGGCAGCCAAGTCGTTGCTGCCAGTCATCGGTGTGCCGATCAGCGCCTCCCTCGATGGGATGGATGCACTTCTCGCCACGGTGCAGATGCCCACCGGAATCCCGGTAGCAACCGTCGCCATCGACGGGTCTACAAATGCGGCATTGCTTGCCGTCGCAATGTTGGCGATCAACGATGCGGACCTTGCCAACGCCCTCGCACAGTTTCGCCAAGAGCTTGCGGCCAAGACCCTGGCTGGGTAAAGCGACCGAGTGCCCGATACCATCGGTTCCACATGAGTGAAGTCTCTCTCGAAAAGCCCGACCCGCACGATTTTCTCGCGATCGACTCTCTGCTATCGGAAGAAGAGATTCTGCTCCGTGACACCGTTCGCTCTTATGTGGAGAGCGAGATCAGCCCGCACGTCGGCGACTGGTGGGAAGCCGGAACCATTCCGCACGAGCAGTTGGCAAGAGACTTCGGGGAGTTGGGAATGCTCGGAATGCACCTCGAGGGTTATGGCTGTGCCGGCACTTCGGCGACGGCGTACGGGCTGGCTTCGATCGAGTTGGAAGCGGGAGATTCCGGGATTCGATCATTCGTATCGGTCCAGGGTTCGCTAGCAATGTTTCCTATCTGGAAGTTCGGCTCCGAAGAGCAGAAGCAAACATGGCTTCCCCAGATGGCAAAAGGCGAGGTCATTGGCTGCTTCGGCCTGACAGAAGCCGACTCGGGCTCAGATCCGGCATCGATGCGCACCAATGCCAAACGGGACGGCTCCGATTGGATCATCAACGGTTCGAAGATGTGGATCACAAACGGCTCGATCGCGGACGTGGCTGTTGTATGGGCACAAACCGATGAGGGCATCCGCGGGTTCATCATTCCCACCGACAGCCCCGGGTTCTCCGCACCTGACATCAAGAAGAAGGCATCACTTCGAGCCTCGGTAACCTCAGAATTGCTCTTCGACAACGTCCGCCTCCCCGACGACTTCGTGTTGCCCGGAGTGGCCTCAATGCGTGGTCCTCTTTCATGTCTCAACGAAGCGCGTTTTGGCATCACCTTCGGAGCGATGGGGGCGGCCAGATCGTGTTACGAAACCGCCCTCGCCTACAGCAAGGAACGGATCCAATTTGATCAACCCATCGCTTCATTCCAGCTGACCCAACGCAAGCTGGTGGAGATGATGGTGATCGTGCAGCGAGGCACATTGCTGGCCCTGCATCTGGGTCGAATGAGGGACGAAGGCAGGCTCTCCCCCGAGCAGATCTCATTCGGGAAATTCGACAACGTGCGCAACGCCCTCGAGGTGGCGCGCAGCGCCCGCTCGGTGTTGGGAGCCAACGGGATCACGCTGGAGTATCCGGTCTTCCGTCACATGGCGAACCTGGAGACGGTGTTCACCTACGAGGGAACCAACGAGATCCACACCTTGATGATGGGTGAGGCGATCACCGGTCTAAACGCCTTCTCGTAGCCAAAGGTGAGCGGCTCAGCCGTTGGCTGAGCTTCAGGTTTCAAATGTGGGGGGCGAGGTTGCCATTGGCGACGATCTCGATGCGTGACATCGAAAGCCAGATGGCGATCTGCTCCAGTTCATCACCGAGGGCCTTGCCCACAGCGATCCTGTCGACGTCCGGTTCGGCGAACGCACCTTTGATCCGGAGAACACTCTCCTGACGATCGGTTTTGATGTCCACTCTTCCCACCAAGTCGCCGTTCATCAGAAACGGAAGCACGTAATACCCGTAGACCCGCTGGGGCTCGGGCACGTAGATCTCGATTCGGTAGTGAAAGTCCCATAACCGCTCCATCCGGGGTCGGTACCAGACCAGATTGTCGAATGGTGAAAGCAAGGCCGTGCCTCGGGCAGTGCGCGACAGGGCAGCGTCAGGATGGAGATACGCGGGCTTACCCCAGCCCTCCACCTCCACTTCAACAAGCTCGCCTTTTGCTGCCATACGATCAACCAATGGGCGGGTATCGGGCATCTTGATCCTGTAGTAGTCACCCAAGTCGTCCGCCGTTGCCACCCCCATCGCCCGCGCTGCCTGATCGAGGAGGATCGTCTGCGCTTCGTCTGTTGGAATACCGGGTGCATCAAGACAATGTCGGGGTATTACCCGATCGGGAATGTCGTACATCCGGGTGAAGTTGGGACGGTCGGCGGTTGTGATTCTCCCTTGCAAGAAGAGAGCCTCCAACGCGACCTTGCCATATGACCAGTTCCACATGCTGCGGCCAAGCCGGTCACCCGGATCCTCCAACTCTCGCGTCTGAATCGGCCCGCGCTGTTCCACCTGCTCCAGCACGGACTCGATGTAGCCCGGTTGCTCTTCCTCGAGACGCCGCATCGCTTTCCAGGTGAATTCCCGATCCATCCGCCAGCGAAACAGACGGTGTTGATCGGCCGGGATCAGCGATGCCTCGTGGCCCCAATACTCAAAGAGCTCACCAGATCGCCACAACCACGTGTCCAACGCATCACGGTTGTATGGACCTAGCCGAGAGAAGAAAGGCATGAAGTGGGCACGACTGAAGTAGTTGACGGAGTCGAGCTGGATCAGTCCAACCCGATCGACCACCTTGCGGTAGTGACGACGGTCCACCCGACCTGACGGGCGGGGCTCGCTGAAACCCTGGGCGGCGAGCGCGTATCTTTTGGCCTGGTTGCTGGTGATCCGCCGCATCGACCGAGCACGCTAACTGGGATGGCACCGAAAATGGAACACGAGATGCCGTACCATCATCGGGACCGTGATCGAGCGCTACACACTGCCCGAGATGGGCCTCATCTGGTCTGACAAGCACAAGTTCGAGGGCTGGAAAGCCGTAGAGGTCGCCGCTCTCGAGGCTTTCGAAAAGCTGGGAAAGGTACCCGCCGGGATCGCCGAGGCCACGGCCGCGGCCACCTGTCCCACACCCGGTGAAGTCGCCGAACGCGAAACTGTCACTAACCACGATCTGGCTGCCTTTGTTGATGTCCTTGGGCAGAAAGCCGGTGAAGAGGCAGCAGGCTGGATCCACTACGGACTGACGTCATCGGACGTGGTCGACACAGGTGGAGGGATGCTTCTGAGAGACTCCGCAGATCTTCTCTACAAAGCCTTGACCCATCTCTTCAACGTGGTGAGACGACGTGCCGAAGAGCATCGCGACACCTACATGATCGGCCGTACCCACGGCATCTGGGCCGAGCCCACCACGTTCGGACTCAAGCTTGCCAGCTGGGCATTTGAACTTGGAAGAGACCAGGAGCGACTTGCTGCTGCTCGGATTTCCGTGTCAGTGGGGAAGATTTCAGGGGCGGTTGGCACATATGCCCACGTGCCGGCTGAGGTCGAAGCGGAGGTGTGTGAGTCGCTAGGTCTTGGCATCGAACCTGCATCGACTCAGGTCACCGCACGCGACCGGCATGCCCAATACCTGACAACCCTTGCGTTGATCGGGGCGTCGATCGAACGGATGGCCACTGAGATCAGACATCTGCAGCGATCCGAAGTTGGTGAGGCACGCGAGGCATTCGGACCAGGGCAGAAGGGCTCATCGGCGATGCCCCACAAGCGCAACCCGATCCTCTCCGAGCGGATGACTGGGATGGCAAGGCTGCTCAGGGGATATGCGCAGGTCGGTCTGGAGAATGTCGCCCTCTGGCACGAACGGGACATCTCCCACTCCTCAGCGGAGCGTGTGGTCCTTGCCGACTCGTCGACCGCGCTCCATTACATGCTGGTGAAATTTGCCGGTTTGGTCGAAAACCTGATTGTCGATTCGGACCGGATGAAAGCGAATCTCGACTCCACCCACGGGCTCGTCTTCAGTCAGGCTGTATTGCTGGCTTTGGTTGAAGAAGGGATGACCCGGGACGAGGCCTATCGGGTGGTGCAACGCAACGGGATGGCCGCATGGAAGGGTGAAGGCGATCTGAAGGATCTACTTGCCGCTGATCCCGAAGTGATCCTCAGTGAGACGAAACTGGATAGCTGCTTTGACCTGGAGCGAATCAAGGAAACTACCCGCCCGGTCTTTACACGTCTGGAGAACCTGACTCACGTCTGACACTGTTCAGAGGTTCTTATGGAAGTGTGTAGATCGTCGCCAGCTGCTCGCCGAATGACGACGTTGGTATGAGGACAGCCTTTCCGCCGGACGTGCGAAAACCATCTGCTTCGATAGTGAAACGAATGACCGAGTCTTTGGAGATGCCGCGGTACTTCCAACCAGTCGAAATCGCCTGACTAAACGACCAGCCGGAGTCGAGTCGCACCGATTTGGCGACGTAACTCAAGGCCTCCGTGAGGGCAGCCGGGGACGAGACACGAGCCGCCGACCCCGCCAACTGGAACAACACGTCCTGCTGTCGTTTCTGGCGTGCGAAATCTGAGCCAGCAACCTGGACCCACTCCTCACCTTTCAGTTGCTCAGTGTGTCGTGACCGAACCCAGGCGAGGGCTTGCTCACCGTTGAGTCGTTGACACCCGGCGGGAATGTCGAGGTGCGATTTGGCATCGCGCGTCGGATAGTTGACACACACGGAAATGCCGCCCATCACATTTACCAGACCGGAGAAACCGGTGAAACTGATTTTGGCGAGATGATCGACGGGAATTCCGGTGTAGTCCTCCACCATCAATGCGAGCAACTCGGCACCGGAGGCAGATCCCTTGCAACCACCCAAACCCACGTTCAAACGGCTGAAAGCTCCTTTGCAGATGTTCCACACCCACAAATCACGGGGCAGGCTGACCATGATCGGCATGCCGCCTTCGGTTGGCTGCAATCCGAGGATGATGGAGTCAGCCAGAAATCCAGAAGCGTCGGTCCCAACGAGTAGATAGGCGTCGAACACCTCGTCGTCGATTGGATCGCTGAACGATGTGGGATGAACCGTCCTTGGGTCGATCGCAGTTTCCAAACGCTCCTCGATCAGGTCGAGGGGGTCTTCGTTGACGTCGAAGTCAGGCTCGTCATACTCGAGATCGACTGCTGGGGCTTCAGCCAGCGGGGCGGCCTCTATGGCGACCCGGGCAGCTTCAGGGTGGAACTCCTCGGTCGCTACTACCGCAAGAGCCGTACTCACTTGATACGCGTAAAACGAGAACAACCCGAGTAGTACCCCCACGACCAGAATTGTCCCAGCCTTCCACGGGTGAAACACCACGTATTTGATCAAGGCCAAAGCGGAATCAGGCTAGAACCCGATGGGTCCTAAGCGGTGGCGATATGCACTGTGCCGGTAAAGGCCGCGACTGTGCGCCCATCTCCCCTCGACACCTCCACCCGATACGTTGCCAACCTTTTGGACGCCGCCACTTCAACGATGCGTGCTGTTAGGCGATCACCAGGACGACTGGGCGCTGTCAACGCAATATGGGCATCCACAGCCATCGCAGTTTCGAATTGGGTGTTCGACGCCAGCGAAAGGGCGCAATCCGCCAGCGAAAACACCATGCCGCCATGGCCCATGCCGAGAAAGTTGGTGTGGTCATCGGTCACGTCCAGAGCAACCACGATCTCGTCAGGTCCGACGTTGACGACCGTGACGCCCAGCAATGTGGCGTAAGAGTCGCTAGCCAACAGCTCGTCCACCCGTTTCGCATCAAAAGACATCGACGGGGAGGCTAACCACCGGTCTCTGTCGCCGGCACTACTCTGCCGCCGCGTGCCGACACTGCCTCATATTGCCTCGGGGAAGGTCCGAGAAATCTACGAGATCGACTCCGACACACTTCTGTTCGTGGCCACCGACCGGATCTCCGCCTACGACGTCATCCTCAACCAGACCATCCCCGACAAAGGGCGTGTCCTCACCGGCTTGAGCCTCCATTTCTTCGCCCTTCTGCAGACGCCACACCATCTCGTCGGTACCGATCTCTCCGGCATCGATGGGATATCCGAGACAGAACTCACCGATCTCAAGGGCCGTTCCATGGTGGTTCGGCGCGCCGAAGTCGTGCCAGTCGAATGCGTTGTTCGCGGGTATCTCTATGGGTCCTCATGGCGGGAGTACCGGGACGGCGGAGGACCCACCACTGAGCATTTGCCCGACGGCCTGCAATTGGCCGACAAGCTCGCGGACCCGATTTTCACTCCGGCGACAAAAGCCACCTCTGGTCATGACGAGAACATCACTGAAGCTCAAACCCGCGAGCTTTTGGGCAACGACCTCTACGAGGAGCTCCGTCGTCGCTCGATCGACATCTACAAACGGGCGAGGCAATACGCCACAGACCGAGGCGTGATCCTCGCTGACACCAAATTCGAGTTCGGCTTCGCCGACGGGGAGTTGTTGCTCATCGACGAAGTGCTCACTCCGGACTCTTCGCGCTATTGGCCAGCCGACCAGTGGGTGCCGGGGCAGGACGTGCCTTCATTCGACAAGCAATACGTCCGGGAGTGGCTCGAGACCCAGCCCTGGGACAAAAAGCCACCTCCCCCTGATCTTCCACCGGAGATTGTTGAAGGAAGCCGGGCGCGCTACGTGGAAGCATTCGAGCGCATCACGGATGCCAGCTTCGACGACTACCTAGCCGGAGGCGTCACTTGAAGGTGACGATCACCGTCGACCGCCGGCCGGAGATCGCCGATCCGGAAGGCACAACAGTGAAACGAGCCCTCCACGATCTCGGCTTCACCGAAGTCGGGGCTGTCCGAATGGACCGAGTAATCCACCTCGATGTCGACGGTGAGAATCGCGAAGAAGTCCAAGCCAGGGTTGAAGAAATGTGCAAACAGCTGCTCGCCAACCCGGTGCTTGAGGACTTCGAAGTTCAGGTCGACGGATGAAGACCGCGGTCGTCGTCTTTCCCGGCGTCAACTGTGAGCATGATGTCGTGCACGCCATCGAGGCGCTCGGGGGCGAAGCACACCTCGTGTGGCATCGCGAGACCGACCTCTCCGATTTCGATGGGGTGATCCTCCCCGGGGGTTTCGCACACGGCGACGCCCTCCGAACTGGTGCCATTGCCCGGTTCGCTCCGGCCATGGATGAGGTGATCCGGCTTGCGGGCGATGGCCGTCCGATTTTGGGCATCTGCAACGGCTGGCAAATGCTCTGCGAATCACGACTTTTGCCTGGGGCCCACATCGCCAATCGAGAGATGTCGTTCATCTGCAAATTCGTTGAGACCGAAGTGGTGGACACCAACAGCGTCCTCACCCGATTGGCAGAGGTCGGGCAACGACTCCGAATTCCGTTGAACTCCTACGAAGGCAACTGGGTCGACCCCACACACTCCGGTCGCATTGTCCTTCGCTACGTCGACGACCCCAATGGTTCACAGCGGCAGGCGGCCGCCGTCACCAACGCGAACGGCAACGTCGTAGGCGTGATGCCACATCCGGAACGGGGGACAGACCAACTTCTCGGTTCGGCCGACGGAAACATCCTTCTCGAAAGTTTTCTCCACTCCCTCATCCCAGCATGACCACCGTCCAGGAGCCGATTCACCGCAAGCTGGGAATGACCGATGACGAATACCAGTCGGTCATCGACATTTTGGGGCGCGACCCTCGGCCAGCCGAATTGGCGATGTACTCAGTCATGTGGTCCGAGCATTGCTCCTACAAATCCTCCCGAGCCCATCTTGGTCGGTTCCCCACCGAAGCCCCCTGGGTCGTCGTCGGACCTGGTGAAAACGCCGGTGTCGTCGACATCGGCGACGGCTGGTTGGCAGCTCTTCGCATCGAGAGTCACAACCACCCCTCATTTGTGGAGCCATATCAGGGCGCGGCCACCGGGGTTGGAGGCATCCTCAGAGATGTGTTCACGATGGGCGCACGGCCCATCGCACTCTGGGATCAAATCCGTTTCGGGCCACTGACCGAACCCAAGAACCGCTACCTGTTCAAAGGTGTGGTTGCCGGGATCGCCGGATACGGAAACGCAGTTGGTGTTCCAACTGTTGGTGGTGAGATGGAGTTCGACGACTGCTATTCGGGAAATCCGCTGGTCAACGTGATGTGTCTCGGCATTCTCCAGCGTGAGCAACTGGTGCTGGGCACTGCCGGACCACCGGGCTCGATCGCCATGCTCCTCGGGAAAGCGACCGGACGCGACGGCATTGGTGGGGCCTCGGTCCTAGCTTCTTCCTCCTTTGATGACGAGACGCAAGAGAAGCGCCCGTCGGTTCAGGTTGGTGACCCTTTCGAAGAAAAGAAGCTGATCGAAGCCTGTCTTGAACTCTACGAAAAAGGCCTGGTTGTCGGGGTCCAGGATCTAGGAGCCGCCGGTCTGAGTTGTGCCACTTCGGAGCCGGCCGGCAGGGCCGGTGTCGGAATGGAGGTGGACCTTGATGCGGTTCACACCCGGGAGTCGGGCATGACCGCCCCAGAACTGCTGATGTCCGAATCGCAGGAGAGGATGATGGCCTTCGTCGACCCGGACAAGGTCGATGACGTCCTGGCGGTTACCGATAAGTGGGAGATCGACGCGGCTGTCATTGGTGCGGTGAGGAAGGGCAGCACTCTTTCCATCAAGTACCAGGGAGAGCTGGTCGCCGAGGTGCCAGCAGCCTCGTTAGCCGACAACGCTCCTCTGTATAACCGAGAGACTCTCCGACCGGGCTGGATCGATGATCTTTGGAACGAAGAATCGCCTGTCGGAGCAGCTCACGCCGCGCACACACTTCTCGCCCTGCTGGCCGATCCAGCCATCGGTTCATCGGCCTGGGTCCACGAGCAGTACGACCACATGCTCTTTCTCAATACTGTGGTCGGGCCCGGCAGTGATGGGGCGTTGCTGCGGGTCAAGGGCACTCAGAAAGGTTTGGCCGTTTCCACCGATGGGAACGGACGTCTCTGTTATCTCGACCCAAAACGCGGCGGCATGCGTCTGGTGTATGAGGCCGCCCTCAATGTGGCGATCACAGGGGCTCGACCCCTCGCGATCGTCGACAACCTCAACTTTGGCAACCCGGAAAAGCCCGAGGTGATGTGGCAGTTCAAGGAAACAGTCGAAGGCATCTCAGAGGCATGCGAAAGCTTGGGGATTCCGGTGGTCGGAGGCAATGTGTCGTTCTACAACGAAACAGAAGGGGTCGACATCCATCCGACTCCGATAGTCGGGCTCCTCGGTCTGGCCGACCCGATGCCGAAGTCTCCGCCGCGCCTGGGACGAGCAGTCGAAGCAATGGAAGTCTGGGAAGTTGGACCTCCTCCGTCCGCAAACCATGCAGGCTCTGCACTGCAACGGGTCATGGGACATGAGCTTTCCGGAAGACCCACCAGACCCGACGCGGAAAAGGCTCAGAAAGTCATCGACCTGGCACTCGACCTGGCCCATCGCGTGCCGGTTCTTCATGACATTTCCGACGGCGGTGCTGCAGTTGCCCTCACAGAAATCTGCATCGAATCCGGCTTGGGGGCCGACGTAGTGCTGGAGAACCCTTTTTCCGAAGATCCACATCGGTTCCTTGCCATGTTCGAGCCCGGCGAGGTCGACCTGCCCGCCGAAATGGCCCGCCGGCTAGGAACCGTGGGTGGCGATCACATCGTCATCAATGGAGAGACGCTCAAGCTGAGGGACGCTGAAGCTGCATGGACAAACGCCATTTCCGAGGCCCTGGCCGGCTAGCCGAGTGGGTGCCGCGACCGCAGACCTGCGAAACGGGCGTAGTCCCGATCGGTGGTGATCCACTCCGACCCCGACTCGATCGCGAGAGCAGCGTGATAGGCGTCGGGAACAAGGTTTCCCTTTGTCTGAGGGGTGCTGCACAGATCACTGAACACGGACCAATGTCTGGGACCCGGGGTCAATTCGACGGCATTCGGCTGCCCCCGAATCGCTTCGACAAACTCCAGAGCGTCTTCAACGAGGGTGGGAATGGAGAACACCTTTGGGTGTGTCACAACTCAAAGGAACCCGCTTAGAACCAGCGGCGAATACCCAAAGGCACTCGGCGAAAGCACTTGGTCTTCAAACGCTCGCCGAAACTCAGGCTCTGACCATCGACGGCCGCCAGGGCTTTGGCTCGCCTGATGAGGTCATCGTTCATCCGGAGAGTGGTCTGCATACAGAAAACTGTGGCTGTGCGACAGATTTCTGTCACCAAGAAAGGTATGTGAGCAAAGGGACTACCGATACCATCGCTCTATGCCAACGACGATCGGAATACTCAGCGCGGGTGGAGACAGCCCGGGGTTAAACGCCGCCATCCGGGCCGTCGGCAAGTCGGCCCAGCGGGCTCACAACATGAAAGTCATCGGGTTTCTCGACGGTTTCAAGGGCCTGATGCAGAACAAATTTGTGGAACTCGACTCGGACGACCTCTCCGGCATCCTCACCCGTGGCGGCACTGTCTTGGGGACAAGTCGAAGCAAGGTCGACAAGATGGAGATGGACGACGGAACCAAGAAGGATATGCGACCACGAATGAGCGAAGTCGTGGAACAACACGAGCTGACAGCGCTGGTGTGTCTTGGCGGGGACGGCACCATGAAGAATGCCTTGAAACTCGCTGACTCGGGAATCAGGGTCGTCACGCTTCCCAAGACAATCGACAACGACGTATCCGGCACTGATGTCACTTTTGGGTTCGATACCGCGGTGAACATTGCAACGGAAGCCATCGACCGGCTCCACTCGACAGCCCACTCACACCACCGAATCATGGTTGTCGAACTCATGGGACACAAAGTCGGCTGGCTCGCCCTGGGAGCGGGTCTCGCCGGAGGTGCCGATGTGATTCTCGTCCCGGAAATCCCGTACGACGTCGAAACTGTCGCTAACTCAATCGCATCGCGGCGGGCCGCCGCCAGCACCTTCTCAATCGTGGCAGTAGCCGAAGGCGCCACTTCGAAGGAGGATGCTGCCATCCGATCGGCAATGGTCGAACAGAGGGAAGCAAGCGAAGAACGCGATCGAAAGGAGATGAACAAGAAGCTGAAGGACTTCGATCGCACCCGGGCCGGAGGGACCACCCAGCTTGCATCGACACTCGCCGGCCTGACCGGACTCGAGTCTCGAATCACCATTCTTGGACATGTCCAGAGGGGTGGCACCCCATCTCCGGTGGATCGCCTTCTCGCCACACGTCTTGGTGCCGCCGCCACTGACTACATCGCGCAAGGCATTCATGGCGTGATGGTGGCGGCGAGAGGTGAGACCACCGAGGCGGTGCCACTGAAGGAAGTTGCCGGCAAGACCAAGTCGGTTCCTCTCGATCATCCCTGGATTGACACCGCCCGCAGTCTCGGAATCGCTCTCGGCGACTGAAACTGTCGACCATCACCTAGCCTTCAATCCGTGACACCTTCGATACTCGGCGCTGTGTTGGCCGGCGGACGAAGCACCCGCATGGGTCAAGACAAGGCTGATGTTCTCGTTCGGGGCTCAACGATGCTGGAAACTGTCGCTGCCGCCGTACAACCCGTCACAAACCGTCTGATCGTCCTCGGGCCCGACCGAGAGGGCTGGGAGTGCTGGCCGGATTCGGTCCACGCCCAGGGTCCACTTGCCGGTGTGGCCACTGCCTTGACCAGAACCGACACCGAGCATGTTCTCCTTGTTGCCGTCGATCATCCATTTGTCACCATCGACACACTTCGACATCTCACGGAGATGGCCGATGGCCTACCCATCGTCCCAGTCGACGACCACGGAATCCGTCAAGTGACCTGTGCGATCTATCCGAGGTCCGTCTCCGAGGCAGCGACAGAAGAGGCGCGCAACGGCGGCTCTGTGCAGAGCCTTCTTGATCGGGTTTCGTTCACCGCGGTGACCGCCGACACGTGGCGCGGTTGGGGGGAAGATGGACGAAGTTGGTTCTCCGCCGATGATCAAGAGAGTCTTTCCCGGGGTTTGTCAGACTTTCACACCGCTTAGGTCCGGGGAGCCTCTTCAGCGAGCTCGCCAATTCGGGACTGGATCAGCCGCCGCTCAGCAGTATTTGACGCTAACTCCAAGGCCCTGTCAAAGTCGCGACGCGCACCATTCCTGTTGCCCGACCGTCGAAGCAACTCCCCCCGAGACGCATGAAAGGCGTGATACCCCTCCAAGTCGGACTCGAGCCCCGTCAGCGCGTTGAGACCCGCTTCAGCGCCAAACGCTTGACCCACAGCTACCGCACGGTTGAGGGCCACAACCGGCGATCTGGTGAGCGGGAGCAATCTGTCATATAGAGACACAATGGTGCGCCAATCGGTGTCCTCCCACACAGACGCCTGACAGTGCTGGGCAGCAATCGCGGCCTGGACGTAATACGAACCAACCGACCCCGCTCCGGCGGCGCGCTCTACCAGCTGGAGGCCGGCGCCGATCTTGGTCTGATCCCATATCGACCGATCCTGATTCTCGAGGAGAACGACGTCATCGGACGAGTCAACTCGAGCCTCACTCCTCGCGTCCTGGAGAAGCATCAGAGCGAGGAGGCCCATTACTTCGCTGTCGTTTGGTAGGAGGCCATCGAGAAGCCGTCCCAGCTCGATTGCCGACTCGGTCAACTCTCCCCTGACCAAAGCATCTCCAGAAGATGCGAAGTAGCCCTCATTGAATATCAAATAGACCACCGCCAAAACAGCGCCGAGTCGATCCGGCATTTCTTCAGTAGAAGGCACGCGAAAGGGAATCTCGGCAAGTCTGATCTTGGCTTTGGCCCGCACCAGTCTTTGGGCCATGGTCGGCTCGCTCACCAGGAAGGCGTCTGCAATCTCCTTCGTAGTCAGACCACCGAGAGTCCTCAGTGTGAGGGCGACCTGCTTATCCGGATCCAACGAAGGATGACAACAAGCGAAGATCATCTGAAGCCGGTCGTCCCTGATGGTTGCGCCCAACATGGGAGTTCGAGGTCGTTCGGCCTCAACTTTCTCCAAGGAGGAGAGCAAATTCTTCTTCCGTGCATACGTCGACTGACGTCTGATTCGATCAATGGCGCGTCTGCGGGCCACCGTTGCGATCCAGCCCCCGGGGTTTGCGGGCACTCCGGTGTCTGGCCACGAGCGAAGCGCCTCGGCAAAAGCGTCCTGGATAGCCTCCTCCGCTAGGTCGATGTCTCGCACCTGTCCCGACAAGCCGGAGAGCACCAACGAGTAGGAGTCTCGAAAGGCGGCTTCAATCGCTTCTGTCGACTCGGAGACCACACCGTGAGGTTTACACGACGCGACCGACAAGATCGAAACACCCAATAGTGTGGCCGCAATGGGCTCACCGGTCACCAAACTCATCTATGTCGGAGACCCAATGTGCTCCTGGTGTTGGGGTTTTGCACCCGAGATCCAAACTCTCGCCAAAGAGTTTTCCGTTGAGGTAGTGGTTGGGGGTCTCCGTCCCGGGCCCTCAGCCGAAGAGCTCGGCGACCGGATGGCAGAATTCCTCCGCAGCCATTGGGTTGAGATCGCCGAACGGACCGGGCAGCCGTTCGACACCGAGTTCCTGAAACGTCGCGACGGGTGGGTCTACGACACAGAACCCGCAGCGATTGCCGTAGCGCTCCTCAGAGAATCGCAGCCGCCCTCGACACTCGACTACTTCACCGACATTCAGCACGCTTTCTATGCAGAAGGACGCGACATCACCGACTACGACGAACTCACAGATATTGCCGCGCCGCACGGTGCGGACGTTGACCGTTTCCGCGCTGACCTCGACACACCAGAGGCAAAAAAGCGCGCTTGGGCTGACTTCTCCCGCGCCCGCAACTGGGGGATCAGTGGTTTCCCAGCGCTCATCGCCGAGCTGGACGACGAAAGGCTCGCACTTCTCGCCAAAGGTTGGACACGCGCCGAGCTCATCCAGACCCGAATCACCTCGCTGCGTGCCGAGGCCACCGGGTGAAGGATCCGCAGATACCGACACCACGTATCGACGCGTCGGCTGTCATTTCCCCTGCCAGTCACATATACGGCGACGTGACTATCGGCGCAGATAGTTTCGTGCTCTTCGGCGCTGTCATCCGTGCCGAACTCGACCAGATCACTCTCGGCGCCGAAACCAACATTCAGGACAATGTGGTCCTGCATTGCGATCAAGGAATTCCTTGTCGAATCGGCGATCGAGTCACAGTGGGACATTCCGCGGTGATTCACGGTGCGAACCTTGGTGACCGCTCACTGATTGGCATCGGAGCGAAAGTCCTCAACCGATCCAGCGTTGGCGACGGCGCCTGGGTTGGCGCCGGATCGGTGGTAACCGAAGGGAAGCAGATCCCGCCATGGACTCTTGCCATCGGCACTCCGGCACGGCCAGTCCGGGATCTGAACGAAGACGAGATCCGCCGTGCGGACGACGGTGTCGACCACTATCTCCAGCTCGCCTCCCTCTACCGCGAAATCTTCTCAAATACTGACTGATCAAAACTCGGTCCGCTTCGGTACACACCTACGATGTGACCGTGTCCGAGGAGGCCAAAACGCTGCTCGATTCCAGCCCTGGTGAAGCGTGTGGGGTCTTCGCCGTCTACTCGGCGAGCCAACACGTCTCCCATCTGATCTACTTCGGTCTTTTTGCCCTCCAACATCGCGGTCAGGAGTCAGCCGGCATCGCGACCTCCGACGGTGAAACGGTCACCGTCTTCAAGGATCTCGGTCTGGTCGCGCAAGTTTTTGACGAGCCCGCACTTGCCGGGCTCGATGGTCATCTCGGCATTGGGCATGCCCGCTACTCGACAACCGGCTCGAACACGTGGGAAAACGCACAACCGGCGCATCGTCAGGTCGGCAACACCAGCGTCGCACTCGGCCACAACGGCAACCTCACCAATACAGCGGACTTGGCCCATGCGCTTGGCGTCTCCGGGGCAAGCACCGACTCCGACCTGATGGCCGAAGGGATCGCGAGGGCAATTGACGACGAACGATCGGATTCGCGGGGCCTGGAGTTGGCCCTGATGGAAGTCGCACCCGCCTGGGAGGGCGCCTTCTCCCTGGTGATCATGGATCAAGGTCGAATCGTCGGGCTCCGCGACCCCAACGGGTTCCGTCCCCTCTGTCTCGGATCTCTGGATGAGGGGGGCTGGGTACTCTCGTCCGAAACTTCTGCCCTTGATCTGGTTGGTGCCACTTTTGTTCGCGAGGTAGCGGCAGGCGAGATGATCGTGATCGATGCGACAGGGGTGAAGAGCTACTACCCGTTCAAAAGCGTGAAACCGGGGCTTTGCGTATTCGAGTTCGTCTATTTCGCTCGGCCCGACAGCCAAATGTACGGAAGGACCATCCACTCGGCTCGCTCTGAAATGGGAGCCATCCTCCACGGTGAGCACCCGGTTGACGCCGAGGTGGTCGTCCCGGTCCCCGAGTCGGGGATCCCTGCGGCCCAGGGTTTCGCTGCCGCCAGCGGGATTCCCTACGCCGATGGCTTCGTCAAGAACCGATACGTTGGGCGAACGTTCATCGAGCCAACCCAGATGCTCCGCGAGCAAGGCATCAAATTGAAGCTGAATCCGATTCCCGAGACGCTTGCGGGCAAGCGTGTGGCCCTTGTCGATGACTCGATCGTCAGGGGATCCACCACACGCAAGCTGGTTGCCATGGTCCGCGAGGCTGGGGCTGCCGAGGTCCATCTCAGAATCTCGTCACCTCCCTACCGATGGTCGTGTTTCTACGGGATGGACACTGGCGATCGGTCGACATTGATAGCTGCCCGGATGGACGTTGATGAAATCAGGGAGCATCTCGGTGCCGACTCACTCGGGTACCTCTCGCTGGAGGGTCTTCTCGAGGCCACCGGGGTTGCCGACGCCGGCTTCTGCACGGCATGTCTATCCGGCAACTACCCAACCGAACTCCCGGCCAGCACTGACAAGTACCAACTCGAGCGGTCGTGACCTCCTATCGGGAGGCCGGGGTCGACCTCAAAGGTGCCACCCGTCACGTCGCCAACATCGCAGAGTCGGTGACAGCAACCTGGACCGACAACGTTGTCGGTCGATTCGGTGGTTTCGCCGCAGGGGTGCAAATACCCGATGGCTACGTGAATCCTGTCCTGATGATGTCAACCGACGGTGTGGGCACCAAGCTGGAGCTGGCCCGAAAATCGAATCACTGGAGTGGGGTGGGCCACGACCTGGTTGCGATGTGTGTTGACGACCTCGCCGCGGTAGGAGCACGGCCTCTCGGCTTCGTCGACTACATGGCAGTTGGAAAACTCGATGAGACCCGTGACGCCGAAATCGTTGCCTCGATCGCTGCCGCCTGCAGCCTCTCCGGATGCCCGTTGCTTGGAGGTGAAACCGCCGAGCACCCTGGCGTGATGGAAGCGGATGCAGTCGACCTTGCCGGTGCGGTGATGGGTGTGGTCGACAAGGGCACGGAACTGGGATCCCATCGCGTAGTCGAAGGAGATGTCGTCCTTGGGCTCAGATCTCCAAATCTCCGCTCAAACGGATTCTCGTTGATCCGCTCCATCTTCGGAGAAACACTTGACGCCCATATCGGTCAACTTCTCGAGCCATCTGTCATTTACTCACCAGATGTGCTCACCGCGGTGAGTACTGGCGGGGTACATGGTGCCGCCCACATCACAGGGGGCGGTCTGGCTGAAAATCTCGCTCGAACGCTCCCTGAGGGCATCGGGGCCGTGGTCGACACAACCACATGGGATCGACCGGATGTCTTCGATCTTGTGGCTGACCAGGGAGCGAACGACGATGGCATGTGGCAAACGTTCAACATGGGTATCGGCTTCTGTCTTGTGATCGATCCAACGGCTATCGACGACGTGATGGCCGCCACCCGACGTCATGACCCAAGAGTCATCGGCAAGGTCGCATCAGGATCGGCAGTGGAACTGAAATGAAGCCGACCTGAACCTGCAGGGTCAAGACGTGCTGTGAGTGACCATTTCGTCTAACTCGAGGAGGAGAGCATCTTTCCTTTCCAGATCGAGAAACGACGAGCTGATCGAGTTCCGGGCCAATTCGGCGAGTCCGCTGTCATCGAACCCGAGACTGTCGTGCAGGCCCCGGTAGTTGTCGCCCACGTAGCCGGCAAAATAGGCCGGATCGTCCGAGTGCACACTTACCAAAAGCCCGGCGTCAATCATTGCCGGCAGCGGGTGGTCACCAAGACTGTCGACCACGTTCAGCGCCACATTGGAAAGTGGACAAACTGTCAGCGGAATACGATGGCGGCGAAGTCGCTCGACCAACAGTGGAGCTTCGAGGGCTCTCACCCCGTGGTCGATCCTTTCGGCTCCGAGGACATCAAGTGCATTCACCACATACTCAGGCGGGCCTTCTTCCCCGGCATGGGCCACGGCTCGGAGACCGAAATCCCGGGCCAAGTCATAAGCGTCGGAAAACAACTCCGGTGGATTCCCCACCTCGGATGAGTCCAGTCCCACCGCGATCACACCTTCCAGATGGCTCTCCGCAGTGGCGAGCGTCTTGAGGGCGTCGTCTCCGCTGAGATGTCTCAAGAAGCAGAGGATCAAGCTTGCACTGAGATCGCTCGAATCGGCAATAGCAGCGCGGAAGCCCTCCATGAACACTCCAAAGCCAACCCCACGCTCGGTGTGAGTTTGGGGGTCGAAGAAGATCTCTGCATGACGCACACCATCGGCAGCGGCCCGGCGCAAATAGGCGGCCATCAAATCGTAGAAATCTTCGGGAGTCTGAAGGACAGCTGCCCCGCGGTAGTAGATGTCGAGGAACGACTGCAGGTTGGAGAAGTCGTAAGCGGACGCAACATCATCGATATCTTCGAATGGGAGGTCGAAGTCGTTGCGCCCACCCAATTCGAACATCATCCGAGGCTCGAGAGTGCCCTCGATGTGAACATGGAGTTCGGCCTTCGGAAGATCAGTGATGAACTTTTGGATCAATGGAATTCCACCATCCGCTACCAACTCCGGGGGATCGGTGTCCCCTCGGTGTACCCACTGGCCGATTGGAGCCCGACGACTGCACGCTCGTGGAAGTCGTCAATGGTTCTCGCACCTGCATATGTGAAGGCCGATCGGACACCAGAGACGATTCGATCGACGATGTCTTCAACGCTGGGGACTTCGGGATCGAGATACATGCGGGACTCCGAAATACCCTCCTCGAATCTCTCTTTCAACGCACGCGAGAAGGTGGATTCGCCGGCAGACCTTTGTTGCACTGCGCGTTTGGAGGCCATTCCGTAATTCTCTTTGTAGAGACGGCCGTCGGAGTCTCTCAACGCATCGGCGGCCGATTCGTAGGTACCGGCCAGCCACGATCCGATCATCACACTCGATGCACCGGCTGCGAGTGCCAGGGCAACGTCTCGTGGGTGCCGCACTCCCCCGTCGGCCCAGATGTGCTTCCCACGGTTCCGGGCAGCTTCAGCACATTCGAGCACAGCCGAAAACTGAGGCCGGCCAACGCCAGTCATCATCCGTGTAGTGCACATGGCACCGGGCCCAACACCAACCTTGACGATGTCGGCACCTCCGTCGAGTAGGTCGTTGACGCCGGACGCTGTCACAACGTTGCCCGCAACAACAGGGTGATTGTCCGTTACTGAACGGACCGCCTTCAGTGCATCCATCATCCGTTGTTGATGTCCATGAGCTGTGTCGACCACGATCACGTCGACGCCCGATTCGATCAGTTCGGCAGTTTTTGTGGCCACGTCCCCGCTGACACCGACGGCGGCGGCAACCAACAGTCTTCCGTCGGAGTCCAGGGCGGGTCGATAGAGGGTTGCTCGGATCGCACCTTTCTCGGTGATGACGCCGACAAGTCGGCCACTGCCATCCACGACCGGTGCGAGATGGAGACGTCGCTCGGTGAGAGAGTCATACATCGACTTTGGATCGAGTGCGGCCTCGATCACGATGGGATCGGGGCTCATCACGGCGGAGAGTGGCGTGAATCTGTCGACCCGAGACCCGTCGGTCTCAACGAAGATCCCCACGGGACGATGTGAGTCATCCACAACAATCACTGCGCCGTGAGCTCTCTTGTGGATCAAATCCATGGCCGCATTCACGGTGTCAGAAGGCGACAGGGTTATCGCCGTCTCGATCACCAGATCGGCTTGCTTGACCGCTCTGGTCATGTCATCGATGGCGGCAACATCGACGTCCTGAGGAAATACAGTCAGTCCCCCGCGACGGGCAACGGTCTCTGACATGCGACGCCCGGCCACCGCAGTCATGTTGGCTACGACCAGCGGAGTTGTAGTGCCGATGTGATCGGGTGTGGTCAGATCGACGTCCATACGAGACACTACGTCGGAGAAACCCGGCGCCAGATAGACGTCGGAATAGGTCAGGTCGTATGCAGGCTCTATGCCGTTGAGGAACTCCACAGCCGAAGACTATCCCGTCAATCAGGCGGCGTAAGATCTGCGATGTGGCCTCGCTTCTAGTCAAACATGCCCATGTGCTGGCCACGATGGACGACGCGGGGAGCGAGATCGTTGACGGCGGCCTGTTTGCCGTCGACGGCTTCATCCAACAGGTCGGTCCCAGCTCTGAGTTACCGGCAACCGCAGATGAGGTCGTCGACGCCACCGATCACGTCGTTATCCCAGGTCTCATCAACACCCATCATCATTTCCATCAGACTCTGACCCGGGCCATTCCCGGAGCTCAAAATGCCGGGTTGTTCGACTGGCTGCGCACCCTCTACCCCATTTGGGCGCGGATGACCCCCGACGATGTCTTCATCTCGACCCAGACCGCTCTCGCCGAGCTTGCTCTTTCCGGCTGCACAACATCTTCGGACCATCAGTATCTCTTTCCCAACGGTTCGGGTGTCGCCGACCAGGTTCGTGGGGCTAAGGACATTGGCCTCCGCTTCCATGCCGCGAGGGGGTCAATGAGTCTTGGTGAGTCGAAAGGCGGGCTCCCGCCAGACTCAGTGGTCCAAGATGAGGATGAGATTCTCGAAGACACCGAAGAGGTGATCACTTCGTTCCACGACCCTGCACGTGGGGCGATGATCAGGGTGGTTGTTGCCCCTTGCTCGCCTTTCTCGGTGACACCCGAACTCATGAGGGAGTCGGCGGCGCAAGCTCGCCGTCACAACGTCCACATGCACACCCATGTTGCGGAGACACTTGATGAAGAAGCTTTCTGTCTCGAAACGTCGGGTCGACGCCCCGTTGAGTTCATGGAGGATCTGGGATGGGCAGGCGACGATGTCTGGTTCGCCCACGGGGTCTACATAAACGACGAGGAGATCCAGAGGATGGCCGCCAATGGGACCGGTGTCGCCCACTGTCCCACTTCGAACATGCGTCTAGCCTCCGGCATCGCCCCGGTGCGTCAATACCTCGCGTCCGGAGTCCGTCTTGGCATCGGTGTTGATGGATCGGCCAGCAACGACGGCAACCACCTGATCGGGAGGCCCGCCAGATGATGCTTCTTTCCAGACTCTCAGCGTCACCATCCCTTCAGGGTGGAGAGCTGCTCACCGCACGCCAGGCACTGCGCACGGCAACACGTGGCTCGGCAAGTGTCCTCGGTCGCGATGACATCGGCTCCCTGGAAGTGGGTAAATGTGCCGACTTCGTCGCTGTCGACCTCAACCGCCTCGAGTACTCCGGCGGATGGCACGATCCTGTAGCGGGTCTCATATTTGCCTCTCCGACCAAAGTCGACATGAACTATGTACATGGCCGGGGCGTCGTCAAAGACGGACAACTGGTGGGAGTGGAGCTTCCTGGGCTCCTCGAACGACACAATGCCGCGGCCTCCAGAATGATGAGCGGATGAATTTCACCAGAGCCATCACCATCGACGAAGCTCTTGCCGCCAAGTCCGCCGACACCGACGCTGAGTTTCTCGCTGGTGGTACCGATCTGATGGTCGAGGTGAACCTGGCGCATCATCGTCCCAAGAGTGTGATCGGAGTCGATACCGTCGCCGAACTCGGCGAGTCGTCGACGAATCGGATTGGTGCTGGCGTTACCTGGGACCGTCTCGAGACGAGCAATCATCAGGCCCTGGCTCATCTCGCCCGGACCGTTGGATCCCCCCAGATTCGGGCCGCCGGCACCATCGGCGGCAACATCGGCACTGCCAGCCCGGCAGGAGACGGACTCCCGTGGATCGCTGCGATAGACGCCGAAATCGAGGTTGCCTCTCAGTCGAGAGGAAAACGTCTGGTCCCATGGGCCCAGTTCTTCACCGGCGTCAAACGAACCTCACTGGCCGCCGACGAGATGGTCACCGCAGTTGTGCTCCCAGCCGACATGCCAGAGACTCAGCACTTCGCCAAGATCGGGGTCCGCAGCGCGATGGTAATTTCGACAGTCTCCTGTGTGGTTACAAGGGGTACCAAAGGATTTCGGGTCGCGCTCGGATCAGTGGCTCCGACGGTTATTCGTCTTCCGCGGGCTGAAGAAATGCTCAATTCGGAAACCAGTCCTTCGAAGACTGCATTAGACGAATTCGCAGCCACGGTGTCCCAAGAGGTTCAACCAATCACTGACCATCGATCGACTGAGGCCTACCGCCGCTACGCAGCCGGGGTTCTTGCCCGTCGTCTCGTCGAGAGATGTCTCAAATGATCGTCACGATCAAGGTCAATGGTGAGGAGAAGTCAGTCTCTGCCGCTGGGTGGGAGAGCCTGCTCGATGTGCTTCACGACGACCTCGGTCTACCAGGCT
>CAXMOW010000010.1:0-57525 GCA_964195235.1 uncultured Acidimicrobiia bacterium
AATCCCAAGACTCCATTGGGCCATAAAGCCACCGAGGATGGTGCCCAGCAATGTCGCCAGACCACTGGCCACCTGACCCTTGCCGAAGACGCTTTCTACCGCACCATCGAAACCCGTTGCTTCGAGAGCGTCAATCAGCCAGGCCTCAGTTGCGCCCGAAAAGAACGTGAATCCCAGCCCGATGAGTATCGACACCAGAATCCACCAGACCACTCCGGCCTCGACCCACCACAAGCCCAGATAGGCAATGGTCGTGACCAACAAGGTCACTGCCCCGAGGATGAACGAGATTCGACGACCCGAAGCGTCGGCAATCACTCCCGTCGGGACCTCGAACAAGACCATCCCAAGGGTGAAAGCGGCATTGGCGACGAACGCCTCCGTGAGGCTGAGCCCGGCATCGAGAAGGAAGAGAGTGTTCACGCCCCAGATGAAGGATGCGGCAAGGGTCTGCAGCGAGAGCAGGGTCAAATACGTGCGCTGAATATCCTGGGGTGTCATAGGGACCCGGCGGGGTTGGGGCGAGTTAGCGTATCGAATGTATGTACACCCCATACGAACAGCGCAAGACGGAGATCCCGTTTGCGTCCTCCGAGTACTTCTCGTTTGCCTCCCGCAGTTCGTTCCTCGGTTGCACGGCGCGCCCGATGAACGACCTCGGCGACGAAGACGTTGTCATCCTGGGTGCACCTTTTGATTGGGGCTCCACCTTTCGCACCGGCGCCCGGTTCGGCCCAGCAGCGATTCGGGGAGCTGACTACGGGGCGATGGACGGCTACCGACCTCATCTTCCAACCGGGATCGATCCGTTCGAGGTGCTTGGTGTGGTCGATGTTGGTGACGTTCTGGTCAATCCCGGTGAGATGGAGGAGTCGGTCAAGGAAATTGCCGACACCGTGGCATACGTCGCCGAAGCGGGCAAAGTCCCGATCATTCTCGGCGGCGATCACACCATCACCTGGCCTAACGCGATGGGTCTTGCCCGTGTTCACGGCTTTGGTGAATTCGCACTGATCCACTTCGACGCTCATGCAGACACCGGGTTCCTCCAACGTGGGGCACTGGTGGGTCATGGCACCCCGATGCGCCGGCTGGTCGAGTCCGGTGCGGTGCCCGGTCATCGCTTCGTGCAAATCGGGCTCCGTGGCTATTGGCCCGAACCGCAAGTCATGGAGTGGGGACGCGAGCAGAAGATGAAAGTGTTTCTGATGAACGAGATCGTCGACCGCGGTCTCGATGAGGTTGTGGACGATGCGGTGAATTACGCCCTGGATGGTGGTGCAAAAGGGGTGTTCGTATCAGTAGATATTGACGTAGTGGACCCCGCGTTCGCACCCGGCACCGGCACCCCCGAACCTGGAGGTCTCAACTCGAGAGAGCTGCTCGACACGGTGCGGCGGCTCTCCAAAGACTTGAACGTGCTGGGTGGAGACATTGTGGAGGTTTCTCCTCCTTATGACGGCCCGGGCCAGCAGACTGCGTACCTGGCCAATCGGGTGGTTCTCGAAATGCTCAACGGGATGGCAGAGCGAAAGACGGAGCGTTAGAGGTTCTCCCACACGATAAGGGTGGCCCAACCATCGTCAGCCTCGTCTTCGACATAATCCTCCAGGAGACCCCGAACTTCGAACCCATTTGCTAGCTGGAAGCTGAGCGTGGGGTCGAACAAATTTCTGGCCACGACTCTTTCAACGTAAGTAGCAACGGGCATCGTCGACTTGTGCTCATGAAATCCTGGCAACGATCCACCAGCAATAATGCCGCGTTTGCCCGCACGCCTAACGAGATCCTTGCGCCTGTCATAGAGCATTCGACCGATGCCTTTTCCTTGGTGGTCCGGGTGGACCGTGAGATCAGTGCCGTAGTACCACTCCCCGTCGGGGTTGTGGTTGCCGCACTGGTTTTCGCCGGTGATCTCTGCAATCGAGTGCTGAGCGTGGTCGAAATCAAAGTCGAGATAGATCCCGGCACCCATACCAACGGGCAAGCCGTCGACTGTGGCAACAAAATATCCCTCGGGGAAAACGGTGGCGTAGGCGCGAATGTCCTCCTCCGAAAACAGGTCATCGGGATTGGCGGTCGGGAAACAGAGTCGTTCGATCTTGGCCAGCTCTGGAGCCAGATCCGCATCGAGATTGACGATTTCAACCGACGTCAAAGCTGAAAAGTCTCCCAAGGGTGATCGCCTGGCACTCCCCAGATCGCTCGCATCCTTCGACGCGCCGGCTCGATTATCACCGCACCACAGGTAGCGACATCGTGGGGGTCATCGGTGTGTCGACTGATCTCGGGGTCTTTGAAAAAGACTTCAGCATCCGCCGAGTTGCTCTGGCCGATCTCGAGACGGAGCTCGGAGTTAGCGACATGTTCGGGTTCTCGATACCCGTGCTCGAGCGAAGTGGTCGCATCCAGACAATGGTTGGCATGAACGAAGGGCTCCTTGTCCACAACGGTCACACGACTTTGACGGGGCATGGCCTCGACGTTGGCCCCACGCCCGTCTGGCCCCATGATCATGAAGTTGTGCCCCCCGGCCAGATCGGCGCCGACCACCACCTCAATCGCATCGTCGACGTTGTCTTGCTCAAGGACCTTTCGCACCACAAAAGGCCAGGTGACGCCAGGCTTTCCCATCGAGTTCAGGTTGTTGATGCCGATTGAGATGCCAGCCTCATTCAGCCCCATTTGGCCCAGGCAACCAGCTGTCGTTTGAACAATCGCGTCCGGACCCATCAACGGGTCGAGTTTCAACAGGATCACGTATTCGCCCGCAGATGCGTGCATGTCCCAAGTCTGGGCGTAGAACCCTTCCTCGGGATTGATGACCGCAGTGCAGTTGTGCTCGTCAGGAGCCGAGCCCACCCGGCTTCGAACCACATCCACGATGTCTGTGAAGCCGCCAACGACAACAGCCTCGGCTGGAGTGATTCCTGCTGCATCGGCCATCGCAACCATCTCCGCAAAGAGCGATGGAGAGAATGCCTCGTGAAAAGAAAGGGTCTCGGATGCAAGTTCGAGAATCAAGTCATGATCTGTATTGCCACCACTCCATCGTTCTTGCGCTGTCAGACCGATTCGATCCTCGAGGTAGCTATTGATCATCTCTCCGCACGCCGCGCCATGTTCCCGGCCCAGATCGGTCGAGTCGCCGAAGATCTCAAGCAGCCGTAGCTGTCCGCCAAACATCATCCATACGATACAAGGGCAGGAACCGCCCAAGGATGCCCGCCATCGGCTAGCTCGTGGCGTCTACGAAGTACTCGACATACCGAACTTCGAATTCGCCGAGCTCGACCATGACTTCGAGTAGCGGCAACAGCTCGTCAGAGGGATAGATCACATCGTCGGTGAGGATCTCTGGATTGATGAAGGCCTCGGCGGCCTCATTAGGACTGGCGTAATAGCTCCAGTTGGTCAGGGCAGCGCCATTCTCGGCATCGAGAATGAAGTCGATGAAAGTGTGAGCGGTACAGGGATGCTCCGCTAGGACCGGAATACTCATGTTGTCGATCCAGAGGGTCGCTCCCTCTGCCGGAATCACGTATCTGTATGCAGCGGGCTCGTCGACATTGCTGAACGAGGCAAAGAAGTTGCCGGAGTAGCCGTGCGCTACAACGACTCTCCCAGAGACCAAAGTTGCGGCGTACGAATCACTTTCGAACTGGGCTACGTAGCGCTTAGCGGCCGCGATCACGTCCGCAGCCTCTCGAAGTTCGGTCTCATTTGTGCTGTTCAACGAGTACCCCAGGTATTTCAAGGCTGCCCCCATGGTTTCCCTCGGGTCGTTGAGCAACGAGATGCCACCTGGATAGGTCGCGATGACGTCTGGATCGAATACGAGACCCCACGTCGGTTCGAAGTCTTCACCAACCACATCCAAGTTGACCGCGAAGCCCGTCGTTCCCCACTGATACGCCACCGAATGGATGCCACCAGGATCAAAGGAGGGATCGGCAAAAAACGGGATTAGGTTGCGTAGGTTGGGGATCGCATCACGCTGGATTTCGGCAATGATTCCGTCGTCAATCATGATCGTGACCATGTAGTCGGAGGGCACGATCAAGTCGTAGACAGCACCTGACCGGAGCTTGGCATGCAGCACCTCATTCGAGTCGTAGAAGTCCTCGACCACATCGACACCGAATTCCGCTTCGAAGGCAACTATCAACTCGGGATCGATGTACCCGCTCCAGTTGTACAGGTTGAGATCGCCGTCGGTCTGCCCGGCCTCACAGATTGCCTGCGCCCCTTCCACTCCAGGCACAACGATCTCGGTCGAAACATCCGTGCCCTTCTCGCCGCTACTACAAGCCGCTAGCGCAATTGACAGAGCTGCAAGAGAACGTGCGAGATTGGTGAGAGAGTGTGGGATGTGGCGCTCCACAGGCATCCGAACCAGGTTATGCCGCCCCGCCCTCGATCTGAGCACATCTCGCGAAGTAGCCATATTCGTCGAGTCTGTGAAGACACTCACCCACCACTAGCCTCGCAAAACATGAGTTCCTTCTGGCATCCATTCGCTGAGATGAGCAAGGTCAAGGTCGATCCATTCATAGTCGACCGTGGCGAGGGCATATACGTCTATGACGAGCAGGGCAAGCGTCACCTCGATGCGGCAGCCTCTCTCTGGTACATGAACATCGGGTACGGACGCGACGAAGTCATCGACGCCATGGACGAGCAGATGCGAAAACTCCCGGCGTTTCACGCGTTCATTGACTACGGAACACGGCCACCAATGGAGCTCGCCGCCAAGATCGCCGCGGTATCTCCAGACCCGCAATCGAAAGTGTTCTTTGGCTCGGGTGGATCGGACGCAATCGATACCGCCGCCAAGATGGCACGCCGATACTTCAACGCCATCGGTCAGCCCGAACGGACGGTCTTCATCGCCAGGGAGTGGGCGTACCACGGGATGCACACCTACGGCACCTCTCTTGGTGGGATGGAAAACAACAGTCAGGGATACGGCGGAGACTTGGTATCCGACATTGTCAAAGTTCCATATGACGATGCTGAAGCTGTGGAAAAAGCCATTGATCACGCTGGTGCTGACCGGGTAGCCGGCATTTTCGTGGAGGCTGTGATCGGCGCCGGTGGGATCAGACCGGTCACCCAGGACTACTTGTCCGCCGTTCGCCAGACGATCCGTGATGCGGGGGGCCTCTATATCTCCGACGAGGTCATCACCGGTTTCGGTCGGGTCGGTGATTGGTTTGCAGCCAATCTCTACGACCTCCAGCCTGACCTCATCACGTTCGCCAAAGGAGTCACGTGTGGCTACGCCCCGCTCGGGGGAGTCATCGCAGCCTCACACATTGCTGAGCCCTTCTTCACTCAGGCGGGATTGATTTTTCGCCACGGCTACACCTACTCCGGTCACACCACAGCCTGTGTTGCCGGTCTGGCGGTGATGGACATCATCGAACGGGAGGGACTGCTCCAGAGGGCCAAAGAACTCGAAAACGAGCTCTACGACGCTCTGCTACCACTCGAAGAGCTCGAAGTAGTCGACAACATCCGGCGGGGCGTCGGTGCCCTTGCCGCGGTGCAACTGGTAGTCGGTGATGACGAAACCCTCCCTGCCCGCGCCGCTGCTGCTTGTCGTGAGGCCGGTGTGCTCACTAGAGCGATGGGCGGCGGCGCCCTCCAGGTGTCTCCACCGTTGACAATGACAGGCGAACAGGTTCGAGAGATGGGTTCACTGTTCGAAGCAGGGCTCAGAACTCTGTGAAGACCGTCCCGTTCTGGGTCGACGACTATCCGAGACCCGAGGGGCTGACAACTGATTTGCCTTCGGAAACCGATTATTTGGTCGTCGGTGCGGGCTTGACTGGTCTGTCCTGTGGGTTGCGTCTCGCCGAAGCCGGTCGGACAGTCACCGTCATCGACGCCGGCGAAATTGCCGGCGGTGCCTCGTCGATAAATGGAGGCATGGTGTCGGCGGACGTCAAGGCCGGTGTCGACAACGTCCACGCCATGTATGGGCCCCATATCGCTGGTGAAATGTGGGCCGCGACGGTTCGCTCAACTGAGATCGTGAGGGAGCTCAATTCCCGACCGAACATCGACGCCATCACTCACGATGCAGGCATCGCTGCCCTCGGACGCGGATCGAAGACGCTCAAAACGTTCGATCGCGACGTCGCCTGGTATCGGGAGCGATTCGGAGTCCAGTGGGAGGTGATCGACGCCCGAGACATCGGAGCGATCGTCGGCGGTGACTACTTCAACCTCGCCATGTTCGAGCCGGAGGGTTTTGGCATCCACCCGGCGAAATTCGCTTTTGGGCTCGCTGGAGAGGTGGGTAGGGCTGGGGCCTCGTTGGTAGACCACTGCGCCGCTGTTGGGTTGAAGAAGACTGGAGCCGGGATGCGTGTTGAAACGACTCGGGGCTCGGTGACCACCGGCGATGTCATTCTCGCTACCAACGGCTACACCACGAGAAAACCCAGCAAAGAGATAGCCCGACTTATCGTGTCGATCGGTTCTTACATCATCGCCACCGAGCCTCTTGGCCCCGAACGCGCGGCGAAAATCTTCCCTGGGGGTGCGATGACATACACCAGGAAGCGACTGCTCAACTACATGCGTCGGTCCCACGACGACCGGATTCTGCTCGGTGGGCGACGCAACCTCAGACCAGAGCTCGACCTGGCTGAGTCGGCTGCCGACTTGCGTTCCAGCCTGATCAGCTACTGGCCAGAGCTCGAGGACGTCGCTATCACCCATGTCTGGGGCGGCAGGCTCGGGATTCCCTTTGACCTCGTTCCTCATATCGGCAGAATCGATGGTGCCTGGTACGCAATGGGCTACGCCGGGCACGGCGTCGCCCTCTCAGTGCAACTTGGTCATGAGCTTGCCGGGATGTTGCTCGGTGAGGATCCTCCAAGCATCTTCAGCCAAATTCCCCACAACGGCCGCTTCTACTATTCGGGTCAAAACGCCTGGTTCCTCAGGCCTGCCTCCCTCCTCTACCGCACCCTCGACAAGCTCGGAATATGAAAGATCAGGTAGTAGCGCCTCCCATGCGAGGCGTCGGAGTTTTCCGCAGGAAACTCCACACCTGTTCGGCTTGCCGAACAGGCGACCCCTGTTCACACCCTCACAACTCGCGACGCGTAAGCTGGCCGTCGTGACCGACACCTGGCGTGATCGTCTGTTTCTGACGGCTCCTTTCCTGGCGATGGGCCTGCTCGCGGTTTTTACCTCATCTGACGAGGGACCCACGTTCTGCCCCTTCGCACTCTGCACCGGATCAGCTTGTCCAGGGTGTGGCATGACCCGGGCAGCGTCAAGCCTCATCCGAGGGGATTTCGGAGCGGCGATCGTCTTTCACCCATTGATAGTTCTCATCTCACTGCAAGCATTCGGAGCCTGGGTTTGGTATCTGCTCCGCCGGAAGGATCGAGTGGAACCGATGAGTCAGCGGACGCTGGTCGTCATCCTCGCAACGACAGGTGTAGCTCTGGTTCTGGTGTGGGTTGTTCGACTGATGTCGGGGACTCTCCCCGCAGTCTGACCACACGACGCAGACCGAAAATCGTTCCAGCGATCGCTGACGCCACTAAGGCGATCGATACCGGGACCATCCACTTCGAACCGACCAGCAGTGACATCGATTCCGAAATCGGAGCCCTGCCACCACCCGGATCCAGTACCCACGACCCGACCCTCAGAAGGATCCCAAAGCTCAGACCACCTAGAGCAACCCGGGTGAGTAGCCGACGGGTCTCGGTCAGTCGATCTTCCGAGGCCGCCACGGCCACCCAACCGGCAGCGACCATGGCCAAGAGAGCCAAGCTCGCGGCTGTGCCCAACCGTGCGGCAATTGGCGAGCTGGCGCCTAGGTAAGGGCTGGTGTCGGCTTGTCGAATCACTAGAGGATCGAGGCCCTTCACGACAGCTGTGACTTCTGATTCGCTGATCGAAACGCCGGCGGCCTCGAGCGTGTCAGCGATCTCTGGAACCGCCGGAGCGAGCAGAGCTGCGACATCAACGGATGCCGCCTGCGGTCCAGGCAACGCGGCGGCCCCGACGACTTCGCCGACGAATTCGTCTATCACGTCGCCCACCTGAGATGTCTCCAAGACGTATTCGACCGCGCGACCAGCGAGAGAGGGATCGACGCCAATGTCCTCGAGCTCCTCCCCCAGCCAATCTGCGAAAAGGTCAACAACGACGACCGAGCCTGAAAGAGGAGCCGCCGCCTCAGCGAGAGCTTCGGTGTCGACAACGATTGCCCGCCCCCAAAGCGAGATGAAGAGAATCGCGGCAGCGAGGCCAAACACCCACCCCGCGGTGGCACGCGTAGAAGTCCTGACCACTATTTGATAACTAAGGCCGGATTGGTGCGGACCCGGGGCCGTTTCTGGATGACCGCTTCAGCCAGCTCGTTGAACGCCTCAGCGGCATCGGATCCGGGCGCCGCAATTGCCACTGGATGCCCCGCGTCGGCACCACGACCCATGGCAGGCAATAATGGAACCCGAGCCATCAAGTCGACACCTAGCTCGGCAGCAAGAGACTCGCCCCCGCCTGATCCGAACAGTTCGTAACGCTGTCCGTCGTCAGCGACAAACCAGGACATGTTCTCAACAACGCCGATCACCGTTTGATCGACCTCAGCCGCCATGAGAGCGGCGCGGCGTGCCACACGTTGGGCGGTCGGCTGAGGAGTTGTCACTAACAAAACCTGGGCGCGGGGTAGGAATTGCGCCATTGATATGGCGATGTCACCGGTGCCGGGAGGCATATCGACGATAAGGAAATCGAGGTTGTCCCAGAAGACATCTTTGAGGAACTGCTCAATGGCCTTGTGCAACATGGGCCCTCGCCAGATGACGGCCTTGTCGTCGCTGACGAAATAGTCCATCGACATCACCTTCACCCCGTGGGCAACCGGGGGGATGATTGACTCCGCGATCATCAGTGGGGGATTGTCAACGCCCAGCATTGCGGGAATCGAAAAACCCCAGATGTCGCCGTCCACGATGCCCACCTTCTTGCCGGAGCGGTTCAACGCAACTGCAAGGTTGGTCGACACCGACGACTTGCCAACGCCACCCTTTCCCGAAGAAACGGCGATAACCCGTGTTGCCGAGCCGGGTTCGCCCATCGGTGGGCCGGCGGCATCCTTGCGCTCATTGATCCAGGCAACCTGGGTGGCCTCGTCCATGACATCGATTTCGATCTCCGCCCCACGGGCAAATGGCTCTAATGCAGCCTGCAATCGATCGTTCAACGCCTGTGGTGGATTAGGGGCCGGAGCGAGCAGCTCAACCTTCACCTTGCCAGTGATCGTCTTCTCGACACTCTTGACAAGACCCAGCTCGCCAAGAGTCCTGCCGATAAGCATGGGCGACTCGATAGACGCGACTGCATCATGGATTTGGTCATTGGAAGCCATGTGATCCCCTGTGGCGACGGTGTTTAGAAGCCTCGCGAAACTATAGTTTTCGCCAGGCGATACCAATCATGGACATAAAGACGCTCGATAGCCGGATCTCGGATCTGACGGCCTCCCTCGGCGACCCAACGCGACGCGCTATATACATCGCAGTCCGCGAGTCCGGTGAGCCTCTTACAACGTCGACGGTGGCCCGACTCTTTGACATCCATCCCAACGTTGCTCGTCATCATCTAGACCGACTTGTGGACGACGGCTACCTCAGTGTCAGCCACCGCCCCACCAGGACCAAGGGCGCGGGCCGTCCCGCCAAAACATACGAGGCGACCAACAAGGAAGTGACCGTGCACTTCGCCCCCCGTCGCTTCGAGATGCTGACCGAAATGTTGTTCAAAGTCCTCGAAGAGGTCGCTCCCGAAAATATCTCTGAAATCGCTGAGAACGTCGGACGCACGTTTGGCGAGCAGTTGGCAGCCGAGATCGGGGCTCCCGACGATCCGGGCTACGACGGAGCGGTTCAGGCGGTCGCCACTGCGATGACCGGTCTTGGTTTCTCGGTCGACCCTGACGCCGCGGGACAGAAGCTGCTGACTTCCCACTGCCCGTTCGGGGAGAGTGCGACCGACCACCCAGAGGTGATCTGCTCGCTTGACCGTGGGATCGTGGCCGGCATGTTTGGAGCGCTCTCGTTCGACTGCAACCCCGTGGTCATCCCCCACACCGTCCTCGACGACGACTGCATCACCCTGATCCCGGTCGACATCACACGGTGACGGCGCTCTCAACACGCCACCAGGCATTTTGGGACCTGCACCAGACCGGATGTTTCGTGATTCCAAATCCGTGGGATGTCGGAACGGCCAAACTAATGGCGGCTACCGGAGCCAAGGCTCTCGCGACCACAAGCGCAGGGTTCGCATTCACCGCAGGAAAACCCGACATGGGGAACTTGACCCGAGAGGAATCGCTAGAACATGCTGCTGCCATCGTCGCAGCCACACCTCTGCCCGTCTCCGGCGATCTCGAGAACGGCTTCGGGGATGACCCCGACGATGTAGCCGAAACGATTCGACTAGCCCGCGAAGCAGGGTTGTCTGGCTGCTCGATCGAAGACACTCAAATGGTCGCGAGCAACCCGGCTTACGGGTTTACACGGGCCGTCGACCGTATCCGCGCCGCCGTCGAGGCTGCCAAATCACTTACCGATCCTTTTGTCCTTTGCGCCCGCGCCGACGGCGTCATGAATGGCTCGTACGACATGGACGAGGCCTACGAGCGGATCAGGGCATACGAAGCCGCCGGTGCCAGCCTGGCCTACGTGCCGGTGGTGCCGGATGCGGAAAGCCTGGAGAGGGTTGTTGATGCGGTGACCATTCCGGTGAACGCCCTCGCCGTAGGTGCCGTGGCTCGGTTGTCGGTGACCCAAATTGCAGCTCTCGGAGTCCGCCGAATCTCAGTGGGCTCGATGATCGCTCGGATGACCCATGCCGCCACTCTTTCCGCGATGCGGTCGATCATCGCAGAAGGAAACTTCGAGCCTTTTGCCACGGCCGCCGATGGAGCCACCGTCGACCGATTCCTGTCCGAAGGATCGGGTGCCTGACTCCGGCTTACCCAGAATCGAAAAACTGACTGCTCTTCGACCAGGAGCGGTATGGCGCATATTCAGGCCATCGTTAGGCTCGTGATATCTGGGAACGACCATCGGTCCCTGATAACAAGCTCTAGTTTTCAACCGAGAGGCTGCCATGCCCAACGACACATTCGGCGCTCGCACCACGCTAGAAACTGCGCTCGGATCACGCGAGATAGCCCGTCTAGACGCGATCGAAGGCGTGGAGAATCTGCCCTATTCGATCAAGGTCTTACTCGAGTCGGCGTTGCGAAATCTCGATGGCAAGAACGTCACCGACGAAGATGTCCGCCGGATTGCCTCCTACGACGCCCAAAACGTCGACGAACGAGAGATCCCGTTCATCCCGGGTCGTGTGGTCCTACAGGACTTCACTGGTGTCCCCGCTGTGGTCGACCTGGCCGCCATGCGCGCAGCCATCGTCCGTCTGACGGGTGACGAGGCTTCGGCGCAGAAGGTGAACCCACTGATTCCCGCCGATCTGGTGATCGATCACTCGGTACAAGTCGACGCTTTTGCCCGACCCGATGCGCTCATGATCAACTCGACAAAAGAGTTCGAACGCAACCAAGAAAGATATGAGTTTCTCAAATGGGGCCAGTCGACGTTCGCCAACTTCCGCGTGGTTCCACCGGCTACCGGCATCGTCCATCAGGTGAATCTCGAGTATCTCGCGAAAGTCGTGTGGGACGACGGCGAATTCCTTTACCCCGACAGTCTTATCGGTACCGACTCGCACACCACCATGATCAACGGCCTTGGTGTGGTTGGATGGGGAGTGGGTGGAATCGAAGCTGAGGCCGCGATGGTCGGTCAGCCGATCTACATGCTTCTCCCCGATGTCGTTGGGTTCAGACTCACCGGCAAACTCTCCGAAGGCGCTACAGCCACAGATCTGGTTTTGAGGGTCACGGAGATGCTGCGGAACCATGGTGTCGTGGACAAGTTCGTGGAATTCCATGGGCCTGGTCTCGACGACATGCCACTGGCGAACAGGGCCACTATCGCCAACATGGCGCCGGAATACGGAGCGACCGTTGGATTCTTCCCAGTGGACGATCAGACCATCTCCTACATGCGTCTCACGGGCCGCGACGACAAACTCATCGACTCGATTGAGACCTACTACAAGGCTCAGGGGATGTGGCGGGACAACACCCGCGACATCACATACAGCGCTGACTTGGAGCTTGACATGGGGACGGTCACCACGTCTTTGGCTGGGCCGAAACGTCCCCAAGACCGTATCGACCTAACCGCCATGAAAGACCAGTGGGCCCACGATCTCACCGCAACATTCGGCCATAGCGACGCCTCGACTGCCGTTTCAGTTGAATACGACGGGGCTTCGTTCAGCCTGAGCCACGGCGACGTGGTTATCGCCGCGATCACCTCCTGCACCAATACCTCCAACCCTGACGTGATGGTGGGAGCCGGGCTTGTCGCTCGTAAAGCAATGGAGCTTGGCCTTCAACGAAAACCGTGGGTGAAAAGCTCGCTCGCACCAGGCTCCAAGGTTGTCACCGAATATCTCACCGAATCGGGGCTGCTCGAAGATCTGGAAGGTCTCGGATTCGGAGTTGTCGGATACGGCTGCACCACGTGTATCGGGAACTCGGGACCACTGCCGGATCCGATCTCGCAGGCCATCAACAACCACCAATTGGTCGGTGCTGCGGTCTTATCCGGAAACCGAAACTTCGAGGGTCGGATCTCACCCGACGTTCGTGCCAGCTACCTAGCTTCACCACCTCTCGTGGTTGCGTACGCCATCGCTGGCTCGGTGAACTGGGATCCAGTCCGCGAGCCGATCGGTCAGGATCGAGAAGGCAATGGAGTCTTTCTGAAAGACATCTGGCCGACCGAATCGGAGATCGCGGCTCTGGTCGGTGACAGCGTTCATCGCAGCCAGTTCGTCGACAAGTACGGGGATGTATTCACGGGATCGGACGAATGGCGAGAGATCGAGACGATTGAGTCGGATCTGTACGAATGGAACGACGACTCCACATACGTGCAGGAGCCACCGTTTTTCACAGATCTCACATTGGACGTCAGCCCGATCCAGCCGGTGATTGGTGCCAGGGTCCTGGCAAAGCTCGGAGACGCGATTACCACCGACCACATCAGTCCGGCCGGGTCGATTGCTATCGAGTCACCCGCCGGCAAATACCTGGTGTCCGAAGGTGTACAACCCCCGACTTTCAACTCCTACGGCTCGCGGCGGGGTAATGACCGGGTGATGACCCGAGGCACATTCGCCAACATCAGGGTCCGCAATGAGCTTGCTCCTGGTACCGAGGGGGGCTGGACAACCGACTTCTTAGACGGTGAGGTCAAGTCGATCTACGACGCTGCGATGCACTACAAGCAGGAAAAGGTCTCCCTGGTTGTGTTGGGCGGGAGCGACTACGGCATGGGAAGCTCCCGTGACTGGGCAGCCAAGGGCACGTTCTTGCTTGGTGTTAAGGCTGTCATCACTACGTCCTTCGAGAGAATCCATCGATCAAACCTGGTCATGATGGGTGTCCTCCCGCTGAACTTCCTCGATGGCCAGGACGCCGACAGTCTCGGCCTTGATGGCACCGAGACATACGACATTGCGGTCAACGACGAACTGATCCCTCGACAGACGATCAAAGTGACCGCCAAGAAGCACGATGGCACCGTGATCGTGTTCGATACAACAGCACGCGTCGACACTCCGATCGAAGTCGACTATCTCCGCCATGGGGGGATCCTCCACTACGTGATGAGAGGGATGGCCTCTGCCTGATAAGCCCCAGTCTGAAGAGAAGCTGTCTGAAGAGAAACAGCCTGACAAGCCCCAGTCTGAAGAGAAGCCGGGGCCGCTGCCCCGACCCAGCCTCAAGCTCACGGGGGTCTTCCTCGCCGTCTTGGCGGTTGGCCTGGCCATCAGTTGGGCGCTGAACACAGACACTGCAACTATCGCTGAGGTCGGAGGCCCAGCTCCAGACTTCACAGTCCCGCTGATCGGGGCCGGCAGTTTCACCCTCTCCGATCAGTTGGACGCCGTGACCGCTCCTGTCGTGCTCAATCTTTGGGCGTCGTGGTGCATTCCATGCCGAACCGAGACATCCGAAATCTCGGCATTTGCCGATGCCCACCCTGAATTGAAGGTGATAGGTGTCGCCGTCGAGGATACGGAGAGCGGCGCCACCAGTTTCGCTGCTGAACTCAAGCCGTCATATGACGTCGGGATAGGCGATCACGCATTTGAGGCCGCTTATCCGCGACTCGGACTGCCCGTCACCTATGTGATCACCGAATCTGGTCTCGTCAAGGACATCTTCAACGGGATAGTCACTCAAGAGGTCCTCGAGGACTTGGTGTTTGGCTAGCCGAACTTCGCCTCGTGGAGTTGGGTGAACTCGTAGTTTGGCCCCGAGACCATTTCCGCCCACACAATAAGCCTTTCGCGTGCGGAGAACTTTGGATTGCATGTTGTCAATGTCATCCAGCCGCCAGGTCGATAATCGGTTACCCACACGTCGGTGGGAAGGACGACTCTCATCTCACGAACCCGGTAGACATGGACCCCTATTGCTGTCTCCACCTCGATGCCATCACCGACGTCGAGAAGGTCTAAGTCGAAAAAAGGACGCCCATGAGTGGTGCGATGACCGGACAGAACGCTGTTACCTGGTTCACCAGGAAGCGGGGTTGACTCCATGTGACCAGGTCCGCTTTTCAGCGTTTGCCTGTCCACTCCCTCGAAAAGCACCTCATCGACACCGATCTTTGGGATTCGGAGAAAGGCGAATGATGACCCCTGGTCCGGCGCCGCGATGGGGTGGAAATCCACCTGATCGGGTAGTTCTGGGGGGAGCGTCTCGTCAGAGCCGACGTACTCACCAGGGTCAAACGTCTCGACCAGTGGATCGTTGCCGTCCGAGGTAAATGACTCTTCTAGTTCCTCAGCGGCTTCCGCTTGGACTCCCGCATTGATGAGGTCGGTGACAAACAACTGATAGCCCAGGTACCCAAAAATGAAGATCCCGCTCCAAATGAGCGTCCAACCGAGAACTTGGATATTGCGCCGCACGGCGGAAAGGCTAAATCGGTCGTTGCACTATTCCTGACGAACAGTCATTTTCCCGACCAGTCGGGATCTCTCTTCTCCAGGAATGCCGTTATGCCTTCGGTTGCATCGTCCGTCATGCTTATTTCGGTCAGCCCACCCTGGAGACGGTCGAGTGCAGTTTCGAAATCGAGTTCAGCCATACCATTGAGAGAGTCTTTGCCGATCATGAGAGCCCCCGGACTCATCGCGAGCAACACGTCGACGACATCGTCGACAGCCGGATCAAGCTCATCCCGCGTAACCACGTGGGTGACGGCGCCAAGTCTTTGCGCCTCATAAGGATCAATAATTCGGCCCGTGAGCATCAGCTCCATGACCGCCTTACGCGGTATGGCTCGGACCAAAACGGCCGAAATCATCATCGGCCAAAGCCCTACCTTGATCTCGGTTGTCCCGAGTTTGGCTCCTTCGACGCAAATTGTGATGTCACAAGCGACCGCGAGACCAAAGCCGCCGGCGAGGGCATGTCCATTAACCCGAGCGACGGTTGGTTTACCGCCACGGATCATGATCCGAAACAGATCTGCAAGGTCCCCCCGAGCGCTGTGGAGCCCGATTGGATCATCAATGAAGGAACCGCCCAGGTCTCCGCCTGCGCTGAAGGTGTTGTCTCCGGCGCCGGTATAGACAATGACACCAACCGCGGAGTCATGGACCGCTTCATACGTGGCGGCCAGCAGCCCGCGCATCGTCTCGACCGACATGGGGTTGCGACGTTCCGGATCATCAATCGTGATCGTTGCCCGTCTATCTACTACCTCATATCTGACACTCATGTTGATTCTCCGTGTCCTGCCTCTGATACCGTCGCCCTCCCATGTTATGGCTGGCCATTGTTCTCTTCTTCGCTCTCGCATTGGCGATGCTGCGTGGCGGTCGGTTGTCCAATCTCGGCGACATCGAACTCCGATTCTGGTGGCTCCTCTTCATCGCCTTTGGCCTGCAGGCCGGGACCAGCTGGATTCCCGAAGATGCGGAGACCCTTGGTCTGGTGATGATCCTGGGGTCGTTCGCGATGCTGATGTTTCTCGTCATATTCAACCGATCGAAGCCCGGCATGTGGCTTGCGGGGATCGGAGTGTTGATGAACTTCACGGTCATCGCTCTCAACGGCGGCATGCCGGTCCTCGCCGGCGCTGCCGAAGTAGCCAGTGGCTTCACAGTCGCCGCGCCAGACCTCGCAGGCAGCTTCAAACATGTGCTTCTCGATGAGACATCCCGACTCACATTCTTCGCGGACGTCATCCCACTCCGGCTAGCCGGAATTGGTGAAGTCATAAGTCTTGGAGATATTTTCCTCGCACTTGGCTTGGGTGTTTTTCTCGAGAGCGAACTGAGACGGCCGCGCCGCTACTTCAAACGTGGGGCCCATGCTGAGACCGGGTCGGCCAACCGGCCGGACCACTAGGTCTCCTGGCGTCAGGTGCGGATAGGCATTAGAACGCCACGTGCCTCGAGGAGACGGCGTAACGATGCGACGACCTCGGGGTCAAATTCGTAGGCGGCGCCGGCGTGCAAGCTTTCAAGGGCTTCGAGTGGTGACATCGCATCCTGATGGACTTTCCAGTCATATGCGGCCGACACCTTGATGATTCGGGAGACGATGGAGACGTCCGGGTCGTCCTGCTCGCCAGGCTTGCGAAACGACTGGTATTGGCCGCGCACGTCGTCCGCTACCTGCTCCAGATAAGGTGACTCGGCGATAATCTCAGCACTCCAGCGTGCAATGTCGTCGTCCGTGTAGCCCATCCGTATCACGTTCGGCTCGTTGAGACTCACCCGACCGATGTCATGCATCAGAGAGGCGTACTCGACTTCTTCGACCCGGGAGGGACCGAGACCCATTTCCTTGGCGATCGAGGCAGAGATCGCGGTGGTGCGGTCGGCGTGACCGTCAATCGCAAGACCAGACACCTCCGGAATTCTTGCGAGGGCTCGAATGGTCTGTTTGTAGGTGACCTTGGTCTCCTGGAACCGCTTGAACGCTGAATGGGCAAAGGAGTATGGAAGCAATGCGATCGGTGCCGCCCACCATCCGAGATCATTCTGGTAGAGCTCGCCGAAGAGGGCACCTGTCAGCGCCAGACCTACGAAGACGTTGAGGTCGTGGAGGATGGCCCGTGCCAGATAGCTGCGCGACAGCTCCCTGGGCCCGAGTACCAACATCGCTCTGAGGAAAACTTCAACCGCAAGCCAGGCCAGCAAAGCGACCGTGAACGGAAGCAGGTCCTCCCAGCCACCCGACAAGTCTGACAACACACCAACACGCATTGCCGAATAGACAACGGCGTAGGCCACGTACCCACCGAACCTACGAATTAGCGTCGGAAGCAGCTCGATATGCTCTTCACCCCTGGAGAAGCGAAGAGCCCAAACGGCAGCCAACCCGACACAGTAGGCGGCAAGGGTGCCGGCGAGATCAACACCATTATCGCCGGAAAACACGAAGGGGATTGCAGCCGCCACGGCCAAACCCATGGTGAATCGGTTGCCTGGGTCCGAGGTCGGGACGTCAACCAGTGATGCAAGCATCAGGGCCGCAGCAGCGATCAGCAGTTGAAGTTGGTCGGTGCTGGCTTGAGTGGCGGCAAAAACTCCAACTCCTGCAACGACCAACGGGAACAGCCAAGAAACCGCAGCCAGGGCGCGAGGACTCCAGTTAGCCACGGAGTGTCAGCTCCGGCTCTTCTGCGAGACGACGGGCCATCTCCTCGTCGTTGACATGCGGGGCGCCCCAGCGTCGGCCTGTCTTGTCGAGAGCCTTCTCGAAGGCATCTACAACATCAGGATGGAACTGGGCGCCGGAATGTTTACGCAACTCCCCCAGGGCGTATTGCTGAGACAACGCCATCCGGTATGACCGCGCGGATGTCATCGCGTCGAAGGCGTCGGCTACCGCAACGATGGAGGATTCGAGGCTCGGAGTCTCACCTTCGCTGTGCCCACGTCCTCCATAACCGTTGCCGTCGTAGTGGCTGTGATGACCGGAGGCGATGTCCACCATCGGTTGCAAGAAGTCGACCTCGGCGAGAATCTCTTCGACGAGATGAGCATGCTCCTTCATCTCGGCGTACTCACTATCGTTGAGGCGCCCTTTCTTCCGAATCAATTCGGTGGGGACGGCAAGTTTGCCCAAATCATGGATCATGGCCGCCCACTTCACCGTCTCCAACTGGGTGCCGGTGAAGCCAAGCTCTTCGCCAATCATTTGTGAGAAGTAAGCGACGCGTTCAGTGTGTCCACGGGTGTACATGTCTTTGGCTTCGAGGGTTTTGACAAAGCCCCGAATCGCCGAAAGATGTGACTCACGAAGCTGGGCGAAGGCATACAACGACATGTGTCCGATCCCGTAGACACCAACTATGAGCACCAGAACCGCGGGACGGTTGGCAATCAGGTAGGCGGCACCGATCAGACCACCAATCAGACCCATGGCGACCTGACCGAAGAAGAGGACATGCATCTGAGACCAGGGCTGAAGATTGTCATTTCCGTAGACGGTTTTCACCGCCTTGCGCACCAGGATGTTGTTGACGGATACATAAGCCAGAGCGGCCAGGGCCGAGGCAACAGCAACACGGACAAGAACCTCCGTTGTTGCGGGATCCGATTCGGGGAGGTTCAAGTCGAGAAGCAGACCGGCAGCGGCACCGGACAACGCGAATTGCCCGAAGTTGGCCATGGGTTGGAACCAACGTCGTTCCCGGAAGTCACTTGGAACGACAGCTCCCAAACAGGCCATCAATGTCATGGCGTATACGGCGTCTGAGCCCGGAAGAATGGCAAAGATGACCCCGGCCGTCATCACCACCATGATCGACGACGACTGGAACAGCCGATCATTTACCTCAACGGCGAAGAATTCAAGTAGGACAAAAAGCCCGGCGAAGGGAAGCCACAAGAGCCAGTTTGGTGGCTCAAAGAACACCAACACAGAGACGAGCGTCAGCACACCCATTGCGAAATAGGGCACAGCGATCCTGAGCTTTCGCTGTACCGATGGATGAAGACGTCCACGTCTTCGCGCTGGTTTGTTACTTCGCAGTTTCATGGGGACCCGGGGGACATGTTGCCCTATAGATGTGGTGACTCGGCGTCTTTCGTCAGCCGATCCTTGAAGACGCCGAGCCGACCGCAATCAATGCGCCCAGACTGGCGGCAGCAGCGAGAATTCGGACCAAACGGACCCTCATAGCTCTTTGCACGCTCACCTTCGATGTCGTATTCGTCGACTTTGCATGCCGACGGAGACATTCCGCTTCGCTTTGTAGATGTGCGAACAGTTACTTAAACATGGCCAATTCGGACGCCGAGCTCACCTATTCCCGACTACGTCGGGAATCCTTTACATGTCAAAAAGCCCCTGACTCGCCCGCCATAGTCTTGGCGCAGGCAAGCGGCCAATGACCGATTGCCCCACAGCCCCAATGAAATAACCTTCCAGCATGATGCAATCTAGACATCAGACCCGATTGTCACAAGAGGAAATCGCTCGCGGAGTCAGTGTTTTCATCTAACCCGGGGTTACCCTTTCCAGTCAATGGATGTCATAGCACTCCAGGAGAAAATCAGCCGGATCGAGGGTGTCGAAGCAGCCCGAGTAGTGGCCGGGAACGGTCACATCGACGAGATACATGTGCTCGCCCGTCGCAACAAGGCCGCAAAACAGGTCGTACGCGACGTCCAATCGCTAAGCGCTGCACTGTTTGGCATCGATATCGATCGACGAGTGGTTTCGGTGGTTCAACTCGCTGACACCGACCTCGATGGTGGAATTCGACCCGCCCTTGTTGACGTTTCCGAAAACCTGGAGGGCTCGAGGGCCGAGGTCACAGTCACTCTCCGCTGGGATGACTCTTTGCTGATGGGGAAGTCTTCGGGGGCGGCATCATCTTCGATGCGGGCGAGGCAGGTTGCCGAGGCCACCCTCGAGGCCATCAAGCAGGCAATTCATGCCGGAGCGGCAGCTGCGATCTCATCGATGGACGTGCCCACTCTCGGTAGCCGCCGAGTCGCCATTGCCCAAGTGGTTCTTGTCACCGAAAACAGCGAACGAATGTTGATCGGTTCGGCCTACGTTGAAGACGACGAGACTCGAGCCGTGGTGAGGGCAGTATTGGACGCCCTCAATCGTCTATTACCTGACATCAAGGCTCCTTGAGCCAGAACGCGGTTGTTACACCTCATCATCTCTCGGCAGACGCTGCCCTCCAGATACTCGACGCCGGTGGCAACGCAGCCGATGCCGCCGTGGCAGCAGTGGCCGCCCAGGGGGTCGTCGCTCCGGAAACAAGTGGTGTTGGCGGCGACCTCTTTGCACTGATCCATCAGGCCGGCTGGGTTCGACCCCGGGCCCTCAACTCGTCTGGACGGTCTGGATCAAATGCCGATGCTTCGAAATTGCGGGAGGACGGCCATGGCGAGATACCTGAAGACCACCCATTGGCGGTCACGATTCCCGGTTGCGTTGACGGTCTGACCACTCTTTCGGCTGAGTTGGGCTCGCTCTCCCTAGGCGAGTCTCTGCAACCGGCCATATCTCTGGCAGTGAACGGATTCGAAGTATCCACCGAACAGGCCGCCGCATTCTCAAAGAGGGCTTCGGAATATCGGGATAATTCTGCGGTTGTGGACTTCTTTCCCGACGGGTCGCCGGTCGTCAAAGGCGACCATGTGACGCGATCCGCTCTGGGAACAACTCTTCGCTCGGTTGCCGAATCCGGCCGAGACGCTTTCTATCTCGGTCGGCCTGGTGAGGAAATCGTCGACGCAGTCGGCGGATTGATTACACGTAGCGACTTAGTGACTAGCAACGCTGACTGGATCGATCCAATCGGCGTTGATGTTGCTGGCCTGACGGCGTGGACCATCCCTCCAAACACACAGGGCTATCTGGGACCTGGAACACTTGCAGTGTTCGAGATGCTCGATCCGCCAGACGATCCGGAAAACCCTCTTTGGTGGCACCTACTCATTGAGGCCTACCGATGTCTTGCCTGGGAAAGAAACGACATCGTCGCCGACCCCGGCCACTCCCCTCTTCCCGACAACTTGATGCTCGACCGCCCACGGTTGGAGCGCGCGGCCGCAACCGTTTCGCCTACGGGTACAGGCAAATGGCCGGTGCTCGGTCCGATCTCAGGCACGGCCTATATGTGTGTGGCGGATGCCAGGGGAATGGCCGTTTCGATCATCCAGTCCAACTACCGAGGAACCGGGTCGCCTTTTGGTGCCGCCGGCAGTGGTTTTCTTCTTCAGGATCGAGGGCTCGGTTTCACTTTGACTCCGGGTCACCCAAACGAATTGCAACCGGGAAAACGTCCGCTGCACACCCTGGCTCCAACCCTGTGGACCGATCGGAATCAACCGCGTTGGCTTCTCGGGACCAGAGGAGGTGCCGTTCAACCACAACTTCTAGCTCAGGTAGCAGGGCGGGCCATTCTCGGGAACACCCACCTCGAGGACGCTCAGGTCGCCCCAAGATGGGCCATCAGTAACTTTGGCCCGGATGAGCCCTCGAGTCTTGCGGTGGAGCCTGGTGTCTCGAAGACGGTTGTTGGCGAATTGGTTTCCCGAGGCCACCTAGTGGAACCATTGGCCGAGAGTCAGCCCGGATGGGGACCCGTCTCCATCATCGAAATTCAAGAAGGGCAACGACGGGCCGCTGCGGACCCTCGGGTGGACACAACACGTGCCATCGTCTGGTGACCTTCGATTCGCTCGCGAGCTCGTTCAGGACTTGAGGTCGCCAATCACCTGACTGGCAGCGTCCGGGTCCATGTCGAGTATCGACCCGATCGTATAGAACCCGACCCGCTGAACCCTGTCGCCATATCGGTCTTTGATGGCCTGGCCGAGCTTGTCGACCGGAGCGGCAATGCCCACCTCGAACAAGGCTTCGTCGGGAATGAGATCAGCCATCTCCGCCCACTGACCACGCTTAGACATGGCATGGAGCTGATCGCCGAAGTCCCATCCACTGGCCTCAATTACGGGCCGGTATGAGGGGGTCGATGCGTAAAACGAGATCTGCTGCTTGATGGCGCCCATTGCCTGTTCGACTTCGGAGTCGTCGCGCCCTGTCATCACGAAGACTGTGCTCACCATCTCGACGTCGACGGGAGCGCGCCCCTCGCTTTCGGCACCTTTGGTGATATTGGGAAGAACGACCTGGTCCAGGTACGCCGTGGTGTGAAAGGGGTGGACGTGAAATCCGTCACAGACCTCTCCGGCAAGCCTGCTCAGATGAGGCCCGACGCCAGCGATATAGATCGGAACCTCCGGATGAGCGATGGGGCCCGGGTCAAAAAATGGAGTCATCAGCGAGAATTGGTAGAACTCACCTTCATACCGCAATGGGGATGAGTTCTGCCAGGTGTCCCAGATGGCTCTCATCGCCAAGATGTAGTCCTTGAGACGCGCTGCAGGTTGACCCCATTCGGTGCTGAAGCGACGCACGATGTGGGGACGGATCTGAGTCCCGAGCCCGAGCAGGAAGCGGCCGTTGGACATCCGGGCCAGATCCCAAGAAGACATCGCTGTCACCATCGGCGATCTCGGAAACGCGACGGCAATCGCGGTTCCCAGGTCGATATCCGGCGCTCTCGCCCCAGCGAGCGCCAGAGGGAGGAACGGGTCGTGCTGTGTTTCAGTGGAGAAAAACCCGTCGTATCCCATATCAACAGCCTGGCTGACAGCGTCAACTGCGCCCTCGGGTGGCGTTGGTGGGTAGTAGAAGTCGACTTTCATGGACCGCGAGAGTAGATCACACGCCAACACATGTAGCCTGGAGCCATGATCAAGAGGATGGCCAAAGTCGTGGGTTTTGTGGGCGGGGTTGCCGCTGTGGTGTGGGCCATGCGCGACCGGTTCGTCTCGGTGGCAACCTCCCGTGAACCAGAGCCACCAACCTTCCGCACCGGCTCTTCCGACGCTTCTGCAGCGGTGGACGCCGTCGACGGCATTGGCCCGGTGTTCGCGCAGCGTCTCACCGCCGAAGGCTTGGGGACCATCCCTGATCTAGCAAACGCCTCACCTGATGCAATTGCCGAGGCGGCCGGTGTGAGCGCCGCTCGAGCCAGGTCTTGGATCGAGCAAGCTCAACAGCAAGTCTGACGTGCCCTACCTCCATGCCCCGGAGGACCTGGACCTATTCGTAGCCGAAGGTCCGGCTTATCGGGCTAGCCAACTCCGGGACTGGCTGTACCGCAACCCGGTTCTCTCCGTTGAGGACATGACGAATCTTCCAGGCGACCTTCGAGAGAAGATTGGTGATCGTCTCTGGCCTTTCGATGTAGAGATGGAGCAGAGCGCGGACAACGGGAGAACACGAAAGTGGCTCTTCCGGGCCCCTGATGGCGCTGCCATCGAGGCGGTACTCATGGGATATTCGAAACGCGCCACTCTCTGCATCTCTAGCCAGGCTGGATGTGCCTTGGCTTGTACTTTCTGTGCAACCGGCCAATTCGGATTCGAGCGGCATCTCGAGCCCGGTGAAATCTTCGCGCAGGTGGCATACGCACAAGCGTTTCTCCGACAGATCGGCATGCCTGGCGTTCCCTCGCGTATAACCAACGTGGTGTTCATGGGAATGGGTGAGCCGCTTGCCAACTACGACCGGGTTCGCGAGGCCATCAGACGGATGATCGAAGTGATGGGTCTGTCAGCACGGTCTCTTACTGTTTCGACCGTCGGCATAGTGCCCGGGATCAACCGGCTCGCCGACGAGCCGTGGCCGGTCTATCTCGCGATCAGCCTCCATGCCGCCGACGACGAGCTTCGCACTTCTCTCGTCCCGATCAACAAGCGCTACCCGATCGCACTGCTCGAAGAGGCAGCGTGGAACTACTTTGAAAAAAAGGGCAGACGGCTCTCGATCGAGTGGACAATGATGGACGGCGTCAACGACAGCGAGGACCAGGCTCGGAAGTTGGCTGCTATCGCCAAACGACTTCGTGCCCACGTGAATCTGATCGCTCTCAATCCGACGCCGTTGAGCAATGAAAAGCCATCGACGAGACTTCACATCGAGGAATTCTCTCGAGTCCTGGAGTCGCTGAAGGTCAACGTCACTATCAGGAACACTCGTGGTCGCGACATTGATGCTGCCTGCGGTCAGTTGCGGGTGATGTCTGGCAAACGTCCGAATCTGCGTTAGGCTCGTCCGGCGGAGCGAGTCAGGGGCTGAAGGAGCTGAACCTTCAATGCCCAAAAATCGTCTTTCTCGTGCCCTTGCGGTCGGCTCGACACTTGTGCTGCTCATAGCACTGTTTTCGGTTGACTACACGGTCAAGAGTGGGGACACACTTGGCGAGATCGCCAAGGAACACGGGGTTTCGGTTGCCGACCTCGTGGAGTCAAACAACATCTCAAATCCAAACCTGATCCATATCGGACAGGTGCTTGTTATCCCCGGGAAAGAGGGTGAGCCCGACGTCGTCCACGTTGTCAGGCGTGGTGACACCTTGGGCCGGATTGCTGCCAAATATGGGTCGACGGTTTCTGCTCTTTCTGACGCCAACGGGATAAGCAACCCCGACCTGATCACGATAGGTCAAAACATCGTCATCTCCGGCAGCACCGGATCCGGGGGAAGTGACACAACCGGCGGGGGATCGACCGCCATGTCCTCAGACCCCAATGTGCGGTCGGGTCGCTATGCCATCGTCAGGAAAGGCGAAAATGTGGCGGCGGTTGCCAGACGATTTGGGCTTCCAACCGACCAAATCGTCCGGGCCAATGGCATTGTCAACGGCGTCATCTACGCCAACACTCGTCTTTTCGCCGATGGCCCTAGCTACACATTTGAGGGTGGCGGTAGCGAAGGCACGTACAAGGTGAAATCAGGTGATCGTCTCGGTGACATCGCCGCCGCACATGACACCACAATCTCCAATCTCACCAGCCTCAACGACATTTCGAATCCCAATCTGATCAGGTCTGGGCAGGTTCTCGTGGTGCCGGGCGGTTCGAGGTGGGTCTGTCCACTCGAAAACGCTGGGTTCTTCAACGACTGGGGGTTCCCCCGCGGTGGTGGCACCCGCTGGCACGAGGGGAATGACCTCTTCTCGACTCGCGGCTCGCCTATCTACGCATCGGTTTCAGGCACCGTTCAACACAAGACCGGGTCAATCGGTGGCAAGCAGTTCAATCTCACCGGTGACGACGGCGTCATCTACGTTGGCAGTCACATGGATGAGTTCGGAAAAAGTGGACGTGTCAATGCCGGAGACGTCGTCGGATACAACGGGGACACCGGCAATGCAGTCGGAACAAGCCCGCATCTGCATTTCATGATGTTTTACAAGGGAGTAGTGATCAACACTTACCCCATCCTGATCGCACAAGGTTGCAATTAGGGGGCTGAGTCGGGCGTCTACCCAGGCCGTTCGAGTTGGAATCGGTCTCGAGTGTTGATGTAGGTGTTGCCCGCCATCCGCCCGACGGCCTGAAGGGCGTCGTTGTCGACCCGGGTGCCGTCGAGAACCTCTTCGCTGATGTGGATTGCCAAAACCTCGCCTATGACGACCCTGGTTTGACCCTCGCTGCCGAGGTTGAGGATGTCCACGACTTTGCATTCGAGATTGGCCGGCGACTCGGCCACCAACGGAGCATTGACTTTCGCGCCCATTGCTGCGGTTAGGCCCGCAATAGCAAACTCGTCGTCGTCGGCCGTGAAGGTGCCCGATGTCACATTCATCGCTGCGGCCACCGACTCACTGACGATGTTGACCGTGAACTCCCCCGTTTTCTCCGCGAACATGACTGAGTCTTTTGGTCGATCGGGATGACGGCCCCCCGAGAACAGAACAGTCGGAGGGTTCACCGAAACCACATTGAAAAACGAGAACGGTGCGAGGTTGTGAGTGCCGTTGTCCCGGCGGGTCCCGATCCACCCGATAGGCCGGGGGACCACGAGGCCCGACAATAGCTTGTAGGTGTCCTGTGTCTCAACGGCCTCGAGATCAAAAATCGTCTTCTTCAAGCGACTTCCTCCCAAAGCTGATCGAGACGAATCGCACCCGCTTCCAAGACTTTCTTATGGAAGCCCTTCCGGTCGAAAGAGGCGCCTTCCTTTTTCTTCACCTGCTCACGCATCTTGAGAATCTCCCGCTCGCCCACTTTGTATGAGATCGCCTGGCCCCACCAGCCGAGATAGCGAGTCACCTCCGACTCCGACATGTCGCGCGGTTGCAGGCCGATAATGTTCATGTAGTCGACGCCAATGTTGTAGTTCCAAACATCGCCGACATGGATTGGCGCATGGTCAGGTACGACCTTCTCCAGCTGACACCCAATATCGACAACGACGCGAACCGATCTGAACAACTGACTTGTCAGCAATCCGAGGCGGTATTCGGGTTTCTCGAAAAAGCCAAGCTCGTCCATCAATCGTTCCGCATACAACGCCCAACCTTCGCCAGCGCCGGAATTCCAGATCCCCATCCGATGAAATCGAGACAGTTTGTCTTTCAACATCACCGCAGTTCCCACCTGAAGATGGTGACCGGGAAACCCTTCGTGATAAGCAGTGGATACCTGTTGCCAATACGGAAGCCGCTCGCGCTCACCCGGTGCATACCAAATCGAACCGGGACGATCGAAGTCCTCTGACGGGGGGTTGTACCAGGCTCCCAACGGCACACCGGGCGGAGCGATATTGACTGTGATCACCTTCAGTTCGTCCGGAACAGCAAAGTGCTCCCCGTCAAGCTGTTGGATCGCCTGCTGCTGCAAAGCCGAGACGAAATCGGTGAAGTCAGCGCGCGTCACGGCCGACTTGGCCGGATCTGTCTCGAGGGCATCGATGACCTCTTCCAGAGAAAGGTTGGAGTCGATCTCGGATGAGGTGGCTGCCATCTCGGCGCGGAGTCGGTGAATCTCATCCCACCCCCATTCATAGGTCTCATGGGGATCAAGATTCATACCGAGAAACTCCTCGGCTCCACGCATGTACTCGTCCTCGCCCACCGCGTCTCGGGGCCGTGCAGCCGGAAGGTAGGAGCTTTTCAGCCAGATGGCCAGGTCAACACATCCGGATCGTGCGCTATCCACGGCTGCAGCCACCGCCTCAGAGTCAACTCCCGCTGAAGCTGCCTCCTCGACAAACCCAAGAAACATCGAGTTATCCGAGGCAACCACCTCCACCTGCATCAAAAGCGACTCGGCCTGGCGAACCGCGACCGTGTCGTTGGCGGCAACTCCCTCTTCCAAGCTGCGCCGATACCCGTCGAGCATTCCGGCGAAACCATCCAACCGAGAGACGATGTTGTCCCAATCGTCGACCGATATTCGTGGCATCACGTCGAAGACGTCTCGAACAATCTGAAATGGGCTGTAGATGTGGTTGAGGTCCCGTCGGTACTTCTTGGTGTCGTGGCGGTTGATCCGCTCGTCCAAATCACCCACAAGCACTCTGGCAGCAAAAGCTTGGGTGGGATCAGGGTGGTCGAGCTGCGGGAGCAGCTCGACACGAGTGGCCCGGTAAAGATCGGCGGACTGATGATGTCGATCTGGCGACAGATCAGCACACAGGTGATCGCGACCAGCGACACCTTGAGTGGTAGCAGCGATCGGGTGCAGATCGGCCCACGATTCGGTGAAACGTTCGGAAATTTCAAAAGGCGTATTCATCGAGTTCGAGGGTATACGTCCAATGTGGGGTTCCAACCCGATACGCTCGCCCGCCGTAGATGATCTGATTGAAGTTCGCAAAGACGAACGCTTCGACGTCGAGGCGGTGACGACTTGGGCCCTCGATCACGAAGCTGTACCTGGAGGTGTTCCGAAAGTCATGCAGTTTGGTGGTGGCAAGGCAAACCTCACTTATCTGCTCAGCTATCCGGACGGAGCAGAATTGGTGTTGCGTCGGCCGCCCCTCGGCCCGGTCGCAGCCTCATCTCACGACATGTCTCGCGAGTACCGCGTGCTGTCCCAACTCTGGCGTTCGTTTGACAAGGCAGCTCGGGCCGTCGCGTTCTGTGAAGACATAGGGGTCATCGAATCGCCCTTCTTTCTCATGGAGAGACGGGATGGCGTCGTCGTCAGAGGTCTGGTCCCCGAGGAGTACGGCTCGGGAACTGACACCACATCGAATCGCAAACTCTCAGAAGTTGTGGTCCGAACTCTGGCCGAGCTCCATCGAGTCAATCCTGACGACTGCGCCTTGGGCGATCTCGGACACCCCCAAGGCTTCCTGGATCGACAGGTGTCGGGATGGGCATCTCGTTGGGAGAAGTCGAAACATGAGGAGAATGCCGTTGCTGACGACGTGGCAACGTGGTTGGCAGCCGAGCTACCCGGGTCGCCGGACCCCACTCTCATCCACAATGACTGGCGGCTCGACAACATGGCCCTGGATCCTGACGACCCGGCAACTTGCACTGCGGTGTATGACTGGGATATGGCGACCCGTGGGGATCCCCTCGCTGACCTGGGGACACTGATGGGATCTTGGTTTGACCCAGGAGAGGCCCCCGAAACACTCGGAATGATGCCAACTACAAGCGAAGGCTGGATCGACCGAACCGCGGCCGTCCGTCTCTACGGTGACCTAACCGGCACGGACATGGGTCGAATCGACTGGTACCTGGTGTTTGGGGCCTGGAAACTCGGCGTTGTTCTCCAGCAGATCTACATCCGGTGGGTGAGAGGCCAAACTCAGGACCCGCGGTTTCAGTTTCTCGATGAAGGGGCCCGCCAGTTGTTTCGACTGGCGGGCGGCCGGCGACCCTGAGAGACCGGTTCTGGTTTTACGTTGCACAACTACTATCCACTGACTCATGAGTGCAGTTGTAGCCACTGACATCGTCAAAACGTTCGGGGATGTCACCGCTCTCGACGGAGTCAGTCTCCAGTTCGAGGAAGGGATCGTCTATGGGCTGCTTGGGCCAAACGGGGCAGGCAAGACGACCCTGATCAGGGTGCTGACCACCCTCCTCAAACCCGACTCGGGTTCAGCAACCGTCGCCGGCACAGATGTGCTTGCCGATCCGGTAGGTGCGCGGCACAGAATCGGTCTGGCCGGACAATCAGCGGCCGTCGACGAGTTTCTAACCGGGAGGGAGAACGTCGAAATGGTCGGTCGGCTTTACAACCTGGGCAAAAAGGAAGCCAAACGCCGGGCCGACGAAGTGCTGGAGGGAATACAGCTGACCGACGCTGCGGACCGCAAAGTGAACACCTACTCCGGTGGCATGCGACGACGTTTGGACGTCGCCGCCTCGATGGTGGGTCGACCCCGGGTTCTCTTTCTCGATGAGCCAACTACTGGGATCGACCCCGGAAGTCGTCTCGACCTCTGGGATCTCATCGAAGACCTCGTGAAAGGTGGCACCACCGTTCTTCTCACTACCCAATACCTCGACGAGGCTGATCAACTCGCCGACCGCATTGGCGTGATCGACCAGGGCCACGTCATCGCCGAAGGCACGTCGGATGACCTCAAGGCCAGGTTGGGCGGAGATGTGGTGGAGATCCATGTCGACGAGTCCGACCGCGGTACTGCAGCCAGGGCTTTGGCGGTGGTGGCGGGAGAAGAGCCCACTTTCGAGCGGCTCGGCCTCAGCATTCCAGCACTCCGCGGTTCGAGAACCCTCACCGAGGTCGTGCGTGAACTCGATGCGGTCAACGTTGAGCCAAAGGACATTGCACTGCGCAAGCCCACCCTCGACGACGTCTTCCTCAATCTGACCGGTCACAAAGCCGAATCCAAAAGTGAGTCCGAGTCTGCTGGAAGCAGAAGAAGCCCTGCCGAGAGCGAAGAAAGCAGGGGTCGATGACGACTGTGGCCAAGCCCAAACGACGTGTGAGTCTGGGCGACGCAATCACCCACACCGCGATCATCACCGGCCGCAACAACATGCGTGTCCTGCGCATCCCATCACTGATCCTGTTTTCGACGGTTCAGCCGGTGATGTTTCTGCTGTTATTCAACATCGTCTTTGGCGGAGCGATCACCACAGGAACGCCGGCCGGATCGGACCAGTACATCAACTGGCTCATGCCGGGCATATTGGTTCAAACAGCTGTCTTCGGAGCCACCGCTACCGCCCTGGGACTCACCGAGGACTTGGGTGCAGGTGTGATCGACCGATTCCGCAGTCTGCCGATGGCCCGGTCGGCAGTGCTCACAGGACGCACCATCGCCGACCTCGTCCGCAACACTTTCGTTTACACCTTGATGCTCTTCGTTGGCTTGCTGATGGGTTGGAGGTTCGAACAAGGTGTCCCGAAGATGCTGTTGGGCGTAGCCATCGCGTTGCTTTTTGGGTATGCCTTCTCCTGGGTGATGGCGACGATCGGCCTCGCCGTGAAAACACCGGAGGCGGCCCAATCGGCTGGCTTTCTGCCCATCTTCCCCCTGGTGTTCGTTTCTTCGATATTTGTCCCTGTCGCATCCATGCCTGACTGGCTCCAGGGCTTCGCCGAAAACCAGCCGGTCAGCGTCGTGGCAAACACGGTGAGATCGTTGATGATCCCCGAGGAGGCCTTGGTGTTTCTGGGCATTGACCAGGGGACGCTTATCTTGAAGTCTTTTGCTTGGATCGTCGCGATCATTGCCGTGTTCGCCCCACTGGCGGTCAGGCAATACAAAAAGGCGGTGGGCTAGTCAGCGTTTGACTAGTAGTCGATGCCCCTCCGGGCCATCACCCCACGGTCAAAGGCGTGTTTCACTTTCTTCATCTCCGTGACGGTGTCGGCCACATCGATCAGAGCCTCAGAGGCGTCCCTACCGGTTATGAACACGTTGACATTCTCGGGTCGCTCTTTCAGAGTTGAAAGGACGTCAGCGGTGGCGATCCATCCCCAGTTGATCGGATAGGTCACCTCATCCAATATCACCAGGTCATATTTACCTGACCCGACTATCTCCCGAGCCGCGGACCAGGCCTCTCGGGCGATAGCCTCGGATTCCTCCAAGTCTTCGGAATCCCAGGTGAAACCGTCCCCTAGTGCCCACCAGTCGATACCCACCTGCCGGCCGATCTCCTCTTCGCCAACCGACCATTCGCCAGACTTGAGAAACTGAACCACAGCGACGTTCCAGCCTCTGGCTACAGCGCGCATAGCGGTTCCGAAAGCCGCAGTTGACTTACCCTTGCCATCCCCAGTGTTGATGAGGATGAGGGAAGGCTCACGCTTGGATGCCTTCTCTGGCGGTTCTGTCGGTGGCCCGGTTGGCGGAGTTGTCTTGTCAGTCATTGGACCTCTTGGGAACTACCGTCGGACCGTCCTCATCGTTGATCACCCTCACCCCGCGACCGTAGTGAGTCCGGAGCAGCTCCTCGGTGAGCACCTCGGCGGGAGATCCGTCTCCTCTCACAACTCCGTTTCCCAAGAGCACAAGCCGGTCGGCGAATCTGCCGGCAAGGGTCAGATCGTGAACCGCGGTAACCACCGTCAGTCGCTCGGCCTTTCGCAGTTCGTCGAGCACCTCGAGAACCTCGAGCGCATGGCCGATGTCCAGACTCGCCGTCGGCTCGTCGAGCAGGAGTACCGGAGCCTCCTGGGCAAGCGCCCGGGCCAACACGGCCCTCTGTGCCTCACCGCCGGAGAGCGTCCCCAGGGTCCGTGGAGCAAACTCGATCATGTTGAGCTTGTGAAGGGCCGTTTCAACCGACTCGAGGTCGTTCTGACTCTCAGACCCCAAATAACCGACGTGAGGGGTCCTACCCAAAAGGACGTAATCGGAAACCGTCATCTCCACGGGCATCTGGGGTCGCTGGGGCATCCACGCGATGTCCAGCCCTGGCCGTCTGTCGCCGTTGGCCACTGAGACAGTCCCCTCGTATTCGACGGCATCCAGCGCGGTCTTCAGCAATGTCGACTTGCCCGCCCCGTTGGGGCCGATCAGACCAAGCCATTCCCCATCGGCAACGCCAAGACTCAAGGGCCCGAGCACGCGCGTGGCTCCATATGTCACGCTGACGTCTTCCCAGATGATCATCCCGGACCTCTCATCGATCTCAGCACCATCACAAAAAACGGTGCCCCAAAGAAGGCGGTCACAACACCGATCGGGAGTTCGGCAGGCGCGACCACCGTGCGAGCGACGATGTCGGCCGCCATCAGGAATGCGGCGCCAAAGAACAATGAAAGGGGGACGATCACTCGGTAGCTCACACCAAAGAGAAGACGAATGGTGTGGGGCACGATGATTCCAACGAAGCCGATCAGTCCACTCACCGACACGGCGGCCGCTGTTGCCAGTGTGGCCGCGATCACCACCACCCAACGGAACCGGACAACATTGACACCGAGCGCTGCCGCCTCCTCGTCCCCAATGCTCAGCACATCGAGAATCCGGCGGCTAGCCAGCATGACCCCAGATGCGACCAATGCGTATGGCAGCAAGCCAAGAACATCACTCCAACCCACTGTCACCAGCTGACCAAGAATCCACGAGTACACCTGGCGCAGCGTTTCGGAGTTTCTTTGGAGGACGAATGTCTGGATCGCAGTGGCGAACGCGGCGACGGCGACGCCGGCAAGTATCAGAGATGTCGTCGTTCGGCCACCAACAGAACGGCCAAGGGAGTAGGTGACGGCCACCGCGGCCATGCCTCCGACGAAGGCAAACGGAGCCAGGAGGTCGGCGTTGCCACTGACCGCGAACGCAACGGTGGCGCCGAGCCCGGCACCGGCGGCCACACCAAGGAGGTAGGGATCTGCCAATGGATTTCGAAACACTCCCTGATAAGAGGCTCCCCCAACCGCCAAGATCGCACCAACCATCCCACCCAGCACAACGCGGGGAGCCCGGATCTGAAAGAGAACATTCAGCTGGATCTCCGTGAGTCCGTGGTCAACCTCGATAAAGGGCAGAGCATCCAGGAGGGCTCGAACGACCTGGGAGGAGGCGATCCCTGCCGCTCCAAGCAGAAGACCAGCGACTCCCACGACGACAACAGAAACCACTCCGGCTGTAAGTGACACCCATCCTGGTCTAGATGGTCTGGCGACGGTCGGAGTGGCCACGAATGAGCTCAACCCTGGCGGTACTGACCCAGCGCGCCGGCGATCGCCTGGGCGAATTCGACGATTCTCGGACCCCATCTTGAAGCCACGTCGGAATCGAGTTCAGCGATATCACCTTTCGTCACCGCCGTCATGACGCCCCAGCCGGGCCGAGCCGCAATCGTCTCAGATGACTCTCCATAGAGCACGTTGGCCAAGAAGATGATGCTGGGGTCGGAAGCGACCACATATTCTTCAGACAGCTGGGGATAGCCGAAGGCAGAACCGTCTTCATCAGCGGGATCGGCGATGTTCACCATGCCAAACAGGCCATAAATCTGGCCAAAGAACGTCGAAGAAGTCGCCGTGTAGAGCAGTGCGTCGATCTCGTGGTAGTACGTGACCCCCTCACCCGAACCTCCGGAAAAGTCCACGATTTCCTCCAGGTCGGTCTGAATGGTCTCGTTCACCTCCATAGCCGACTCGACGTTCCCGGTTGCCGTTCCCAGGGCCTTGGTCTGTCGATAGACGTCATCAATGGTGAAGGCAGCGGTGTAGGAAAGAACTGGAACGCCAGCCGTCTCCAAGCCGGCGATCAGCTCTCCGGGGTCAAAGGTGATCACCACCAGATCGGGCTCAAAAGAAAGTATCGCCTCCAGGTTCGGAGTAAAACCAGATAGATCAGTCATCGGCGCGTCGGTCGGGTAATTGGACTGATCGTCGACCGCGACGACCTGGGGCCCGGCACCGATCTCAAACAACATCTCAGTCGCCGTAGACGAGAGAGAAATGATCGCTCGAGGGAGCGCCTCGATCGTCACTGACCCATTGTCAGCCTCCACCGTGACCGGGAATCCGTCATCGATTGTTGTGGTCGTAGCGGGGACGACTGTGGTCGTTGCCTGGGCAGTGGTCGTGGTTGCAGGGTTAGCGGTGGTGGTCGTGGCTGCGGTGTCAGAGGGGCTGCACGCCGCAACCACCATCACCAACAGCGCAATCAGCGCGGTCCGTTTCATAAAAACATCCTCCGTTTTGGAGGATGAAGAGGTGTGGGGCTTTCCCTGAGCCACCGGGTCCGTCTTCATCCGAGACATATGCGTGGCCCTGAGCCAGGCGACCTGGCTTGTACATCCTCTTGCGGGAGTCTCTTGCGAAACAAGGGACTCAGCCAAGGGGCGTCTTCACAGTTGCGGGACAGCGTCGGATTCCAACCGACTTCGCTGCGCTCAGGGCGCCCACCGGTTGTGGCAGGCGAGACCTACCTTAATGAGTGTGGAGCGGGCTAGGAGCTGCTGGCGTCGGGACGAACCCCGAGTGTGACGCTAAAGGTCATTTCCACGCCCTCACGTATCAGAGTCAACTCGACCGTGTCCCCAGGACGATGAGTCCGGACTTGGGCAGCGAGGTCGTTGATCCCAAAAACCTCAACGCCGGCGAACCCAACCACCACATCGTCGACCTGGAGGCCGGCGTCTGCTGCACCGGTTTCAGGCATCACAACGGTGATGAGTGCACCAGCACGGTCACCTTGAGAAGGAGCCCCTTCAACGCCAAGGAAGGCGGTATCGAGGAGATTTCCGCTGATGATGCTTTCGGCATGCTCGACGACAATGTCGCTGGGCACGGCAAATCCGACACCATCGTTTGCTCCAGACTCGGTGCGAATAGAGACGTTGATACCGATGACATGACCATTGCGATCGACAAGGGCGCCACCCGAGTTGCCTGGATTGATCGCGGCATCAGTCTGAACCTGGGAGAAACATACCCCCCCGAAGTCACAGTTCGCCTGATCGATTGCAGAGACTATGCCGGCGGTCACAGTCGACTCCAGACCCCAAGGGCTGCCAACGGCAATCGCCAGCTGTCCTACGCGTGGTTTCTGAGTATTGAACACGGCAGGTATCAATCCATCCTTCTCGACCTGGATGACGGCAATGTCGACACCGCTGACGGCGCCGAGCACTGTTCCCTCCACCTGCTCCCCATCGCTGAATCGGATCTGAACGGTGTCCTGACCCTCGACCACGTGGGCGGCAGTGATGATTAGACCACTGCTGTCATAGACAACGCCCGACCCAAGACCTTGATCGGTCTGGATGTGAACAACTGACGGAAGGATCACCTCGGCGGCGTCGGCGATTGGCTCCTCACCAGCGACCAATGACGGCGCCTCAACCTCAACAGCGAGAGCCGTTGTCGTCGTTGGTTCTTCGACAGCAACCGGGGTGGGCTCTGGATCAGTGCTGACACCGCTGTCGGTAATCACATAGATACCGACTACCAGCGCCGCGACGCCGACAAAGTAGGCAATCGCAGACCAGACGCCAGAGCGGCGTCTTGGCTCGGTGTTCATTTCTCCGTCGCTACTCAATTAGACCTCCTGGCAATGCCAGCGTATGGGTCAACCGATAAGACACCCCTAAACCTTCCGTTAACGATTGGTAAAAGGGTTGTCCGTCGGATGGCTCCCGGTGGCGTCGTCGCTTGGCAACCACACCACCATGGTGGTCCCAACCCCATCACTATCGGCATATGAGTCGAGAGCACCACCATGTGCTTCGGCAATCTGGGTGACGATCGATAGGCCCAATCCGATCCGATCCTCTTGCTCGGAGGGAAGCCCAGGACCCTGATCCTGCACCGCCATCCAGGCCCAACCTTCCACAACACCGCTGCCCAACGTGACGGTCGAGCCTTCCGGAGCAACCCGTTGTGCGTTGTCCACGAGGTTGGAGAGAGCGCGATCAAGCGGAACCTCCACACCCTGCACAACAGCCCGTGCAACGTCTGCCTGAACAGTGATTCCGCGATCTGCGGCGACCGGAACGAATTCGGCGGCCTTCGCCTCCACTATCTCCGAAAGATCCAACGAAACTGATTGGGCCTTCCCGGTCTGCAATCTGGCAGCTGCGAGGAGGCCATCGATCATCTTGGACATCTTGTCCGTATTGCGACGCACGATCCCTCCTGCCTCCTGCCACTCGTCGATGGACGCGTTGGGATCATCGGCGACAACTTCGATATTGGCCTGGATGACAGCAAGCGGGGTTCGCAGATCGTGGGAGGTGTCGGCGAGAAACCGCCGCTGGCTGGTGAATGCGTTGTCGAGGCGGTCGAGCATCCCATCGAAAGTGTTAGCAAGGCGGGTCAGCTCGTCATCGGGGCCTTCAAGAGCGATTCTTCGTGACAGATCTGAAGCCTGAATGTCACTTGCGACAGATGTGATCTCCTTGACAGGTTTCAACATCCGGCCGGACATGACCCAGCCCACAACAAGGCTGAGAAGGAATAGGGCAATGAGCGCGATGAAGGTGAAACGAGCAACCTGGCTGAGGACCACTTCGTTGTAGATCGACTCGATCGCTCGGACTTCCACCTCTCGAAATTCAGGCATGACCACGAGTTCTCCGTCGCTGAGCACGACCATCTGGCCGGTCTGAATATGGGCCATCATCGTTTGCGATCGCAGGTTGCGCTGCAGGGCCCAATAGACCAGACCGAGGACTGCTCCACCCAGCCCGAACACGACCGCGGAATACTGGACCGAAAGCCGGAACTTGATCGATTGCCAGCTGGGCACTACTCGTCCAACTTGTAGCCGCGACCCGCAACGGTCGTTATCAGCTGGGGCTCGCCGAGTTTCTTGCGTAGGTTGCTAACTGTCACCCGCACCACATTGGTAAGGGGGTCGGTCATCTCATCCCAAACATGCTCGAGGAGGTGCTCTTGACCCATAACAATTCCAGGGTGTGCCATGAAATAGTGGAGAAGCGCAAACTCTTTTGCCGTGAGATCCAGCTTCTCTCCGTCCCGTTCCGCGATGAAACGAGCATCGTCAAGCCGAAGCGGTCCAACCGAGAGGACGGGGTCGGTGTCAGTCTCACGTCTGAGCAGCACGCGCACTCTGGCCCTCAATTCAGCCATCGCAAATGGCTTGACCAGATAGTCATCAGCGCCCGAGTCGAGACCTGCCACACGATCTTCTACATCATCGCGCGCGGTCAGCATCAGTATCCGCGGGCGATCCCCCTCCAGGGTGGGCAATTCACCGGAAATCAGATCGCGGCACAATCCGAGTCCAGAGCCGTCGGGCAAAGTCCAATCAAGACAAACCAGGTCATATCCGGCTGAACGGAGCTTGATATCGGCATCGGTTGCTGTCAGTGCGACGTCGGCAGCATGCCCATCGCGGCGTAGGCCGCGGGCAATCGCTTCGGCGAGATCTGGCTCATCTTCAACAACTAAGAGACGCACGTTCCCTCAAAACTTAGATGGAGGAAGTTAACGGATGAATAAACCATGATTCTGCGACGCTTCAGTCAGTATGGCCTTCCGACCTATATAGCTCTACCCAGCGTGGTCGATATCAACTGCGCTGCTAAAGAGTCGGAGTAGAGATGATCACAACATTTGTTACCCAAGACGAAGATGGGGTCCACACCTACACAGGTCACGTTGTCAGCCGAGGCCCTAGTTCGATAGTCCTCCTACTGACCGAGCCGTTTGCCTTGGCGGGCAGGTCCGTGCAGTTCCTAATGGCAGAAGTTTTAGAAGAAAAGGTCATTTCAGCCTGATCTCCACTCTTTCCATACAGCCACTATGCACCCGGGTAACCTGTCGTCATGTTCCTTGATGCCTCCACACTTGAAGCAATGTTGATCGTCGGCGGCGTCGGAGCGATCGGTGGGCTCTTGGGAGGTCTTCTGGCTGGAGCCAACAGCCTGATCGGAACGATTCTCATGGGAATCATCGGCGGTATCGCAGCAGCCGCCATTCTCCGGATCGCAGGGGCACCTTCGATCTACTCCACCGGCGACGATTTCTCCCTTGTGTGGGCGGCCGCCGGCGGGCTTCTTCTCGGCTTTGTGGTGGGCAGAAGCAACGTCTGAACGGACGTCGGGCATTGCTCTATTGCTGGTCTTAGCGGCCTGTGCTCAACCTGCGACCGTGTCCACAACCGAATCCTCGACAACAACGACCACAACAGTCTCGACACCAACATTCGAAGGTTCAATCGAGGAGGTCGATCGCGATCGACTGGGCCATTCCTGGAATGCAGAATGTCCCGTGGAACCGGAAGACCTCGATCTGATCACCGTCACCTACGTCGGCTTTGACGCCGGAACCCACAGAGGGGAGATCGTTGTTCACCAGGAACACTCTCGGGCGGTGATGGCCGTCTTCGAGTCTTTGTTCAACAACAACTATCCGATAGAAAGCATCGTTCCGATAGGCGATCTCCCGGAAGGAGTCGAGGACATCGACTCCGGCTACTCGAATACGTCGGGATTCCATTGCCGGGTGGTGTCAGGAACGGATCGGTGGTCACAGCATGCGTTTGGCTTGGCCATCGACCTGAACCCACATCTCAATCCGTTCGTCACCGACGATGAGATCTGGCCGACCGGTTCAGAAAGGTATACCGACCGCACTCTCGACGAGCCCGGAATGATCACGGAGGGTGACGCAGTGACCATCGCTTTCGACTCGATCGGATGGAGTTGGGGAGGACGCTGGCAGTCGTTGAAGGACTACCAACACTTCTCTTCGACGGGTAGCTAGTAGTCGGTGCTACGACCGAAGCGCTTCAGTGGGGCTCAACCGAGCGGCGCGCAAAGCTGGATAAAGCCCGGCGACCGCACCAATTGTCAGAGCGGCGACCACACCGCCGATCACCGCCACCAGTGGCACAAGGGTGTCCCAACCCCGATAGAAAGCCCAGGCCGCGGTAATTCCGACACCAAGGACCACGCCGGCGAGTCCCCCGGCACCGGCCAAGATTGATGATTCCGCCAAGAACTGAGACGAAATGTGACGTCTGGTCGCTCCGAGCGCTCGACGCAGGCCTATCTCACTTCGACGCTCGAGGACACTGATAACCATGACATTGGCGATACCGACCCCGCCCACCAACAGGGCCACCGCGCCGAGACCGAGAAAGAGGGCTGTGAGAGTGTCGTCGGCGGCTTCGGCCGCTTCCAAGGCGTCGGTGGGCCTGGCCACCTCAACCTGATCTGGAAACTCAGGGTTGGCGGTCGCCGGAATCACGTCAGCTACCGCCAACACGTCTTCGGGCTTGGCACGTACATAGATCACCGTCGGCGGTCCCTCATGATCAAGGAAGGTTTCAGCGGTTGACTGGCCAACCAACGCCGAACGATCGAGGTCTGGATGAAGTTGGAGAGTGGTCATGATGCCTGAAACTGCGAACCACTTTTCACCCAACCACACCATCGGCGAACCAACGAGCGAATCGATGCCAAGTCGTTCTGCAGCGACCGCACCCAGCACAACGGCCGGATAGGTGACGGTGGCGTCGTCCAGGAATACGCCCGCTGCCATTGTCCCGCCAACAGTCTCAAGCAATTCCGGCTCGGTTGCCTTCACACTGATCGCCCCAGTCTGAGACACGGGAATCAAGTCTGTTCGATAAACATTCGCCGCGACGTCGCTCACGAAAGATGTTGCTTCTACGGGGCCAATTCGACCCACCATCTCGATTGACTCATTGGGCAATTCGGCAACTCCTCGACCGATGCCGATGCCGGCCTCTACCGTCAGCAGATTTGTCCCTAAACGCTCGAGTTGGTCGAGCAACTCGGCCTTCGACGACTCGGAAAGACCGAGGACAGCGACCATCGCTCCGATGCCGATCATGATGCCAAGAGCGCTGAGTGCCGCCCGCATCGGTCGTGTTCGAAGACCAACAGTTGCGGTTCTGACGAGATCCGATGGATGGATACTCGAACGAAACTCGCCGTTGCTCACACTGGCTTCTTGGTTCGATCTGACTCGATGCTGCCATCACGCAATCGAACGATACGAGGGAGGGATTCGGCGATTTCCAGGTCGTGGGTAACAACAACAATTGTCGTTCCGGCCCGATTGAGATCACGAAGCAGGTCGACGATGCTTTCCGACGTTTGAGTATCGAGATTTCCTGTTGGCTCGTCGGCAAGAACCAAGGAGTGCTCACCAACAATCGCTCGGGCAATGGCGACCCGCTGGCGTTCTCCGCCGGACAGTTGCGTTGCAACGTGTTCGAGTCGGTGCGCCAGTCCAACGGTGGCAAGGGCCTCGCGGGCCCGGGCCCGGCGGTCATCGAGACTCATCCCGGTGTAGAGAAGACCATCCGCGACGTTGTCCAACGCTGAGTAGCCGGTCAACAGATAGAAAGCCTGGAAGACGAATCCGATGTGAGCCGACCGCAACCCAGAAAGCTCGGCATCAGACAAATCCGACACACTGTGCCCGACGATTGTCACTTCGCCGCTGGTAGGTCGGTCCAGAGTTCCCATGATGTGGAGCATCGTTGACTTACCCGAGCCCGAAGGGCCGACCAGCGCAAGCAACTCTCCAGCCTCAACGGTCAGGTCGACGTCTTGGACTGCCTTCACCGGCGGAGTTGTCGGATACACCTTGGAGACATTCTTCAGCTGAAGGACCGGTGTTGTCACGGTAGGACTACGAGAGTTCCCGCCTCCACTGATCCGATGATCTCCACTAGACCATCGCCAAAGAAGCCAGGCTCGACGGCCACCAACTTTGTACCTGCTCCCTCAACGACTTCAACTGCATAGCCACCTTCGGAGAGAGCCAGAAGAGCAGTCACCGGCACAGCCAATACGTTGTCAACGGAGTCAGAGACAACGCGTACATCAACGGGCGCCTCGTCGAGATCGCCCACGACTGAAGGGGTCTCCAATGTGATCTCGACGTCGAACGTTGCACCACCACCCTGAGGAGCCAACTCGGCGACGCTCGAAACATACGAAACCGTCCCCGGAGTCTCAGATCTATCGGGCAGGACAACGATCACAGGTGTTCCCACCGACATCAGTTCCTGATCCTGGGCAGGCAAGTCCATCCGAATGATGGTCTGCTCCGGTGCCGCTGTTAGGACAGACGATGCTGCGGTGACACTCGCTCCAGCAGTCGAGACGTGATCGACGACTCGAACTCTCGTCGGAAGAAAGACAACAGAGCCGACCGGCAGCCAGCCCTTCGTGTTCATCTGGATTGTGGATGTCCATTCCTCGACGGCCGACGCAGTGTCCAGGTCGTAGACGCCATCGACAGGACCTGGATCGTGGCCGAGTGCTTCGAGCGCCCTCTCGAGTTGGATCACATCGGACCCCGACAACGGGTCACCTCCGCTGGCTTGGATAATGGGTGTGGTTGAGCTGACTACAGCCCCCACCACGGCCTGCTGGCCCAAGACCTGTGCCGGCAGAGGTGCAAAGAAAACCTCGCCAGGTGCGACCCTGCCGGTCTCGCTCAGCCCCAGGGCTTCCTGCCATCGCTCGACCAGGTCGGTTGTGGCCGACGTGTATTCCTCGTCAACAGTCACTGTTCCATCGGGGTCGTAGCCGAGCGCAACCAAGGCTTCCTCGAGTTGGAGGACGTCTTCGCCCTCAACACCGCTGCGCAGAACCCGGTACATCGGGACCGACCCTTCGAGGACCACGACCGGGGCCTCGTCAATACGTGCAAACACATCGCCCGATTCGACTACCTCGCCGACGCCGGCCAACCAGGTGAGAACTCCGGAGCGACCTGCAGGGACCGTGATTTGAGTATCACCAAGTGAAAGATCGCGATAGGAAGGAAGTTCACCCTCGAACAACACAACGGGACTGTTATCGACGGTGAATAGCTCCTCGCCAAACGAGATGACCGTACCGGGCTCGCTGATCGAGGTGACGATTCCTTGTGTGCCGGCGAAAATTGAAGTTGCCTCGGGCCGGCCGAGTGTGCCCTCAAATGTCGACTCTTCAACCAGGTCGGCACGGACCACCTCAGTTGTGTTGGCGACCTCCCCGATCGGCTCGACACTTTCGCCTCGAGACACGACCACGGTGATTACAACAGCGGCTACCAAGACGAGGCCGGTTACAACCCAGAACAAAGACGTCTTCCAGATGGGGGGTGGGTTGTCCGCTGTTGACGTCACTTCTCCAGTCTCAGACGGTGCGTCCACCACATCAACCATTGTCGTCGCCTCCGGGACCTCTGCCCTCGCCAGGTAGACGGAAGCCCCCCGCACCAAACACACCTGAGCAGGTCTCGGCTGCCTCCTGAAACTCGGGATCTCCGCGATCGATGTCCCCGAACGGTCCACCTCCGCTAAGCGGTCCCTCTGAAAAATCAGGGTCGGGCATATCGATGCCTTCGTCTCTCATGCACGAGGCGAACTCATAGAGCAGGTCTTCGATCTGGCCGCGGTTCGCGCGAAAGAAGTTGAGGGCAAGATCCTCGACGATGGGGATGCACTCTTCCTGGGCCGCCTGGATAGTGTCCCGGTCGACACCCAAATCACCCTGACCACCCCCATTGCCAAACGGACGAATATTTCCGTCGGCGTCCAGAGTGGGATCTGGGAAGTCCGGGACACCGTTGTCCCTCATGCATTGAGCGAACTCCAGCAATAATTCCTCCGAGTCGGCTCCTGCCGCCTCTCCCTCCACAGTTGTTGCGGTTGTGTCGGCAAGCGAGGCGACTGCGTCATCGCTCTCGTCACCGCAGGCGACGACGACAAGCGCGAGCGCGATCAATAAAGCAAACTTCTTCATCTGACGAGTCCTTGTTGAGAAGCGGACTGGGCCCATTGTCCCGCCCAAGGTGCTAGAGAATTGTAAAGAATGAGCCTAAAAAGTGCTCAGACTTGGTTACCCGACCGCTCCTGCTGCGAGCATATTGAGCTCGATGAGACGGTTCATCTCGACGGCGTATTCCATCGGCAATTCTTTGATGATCGGCTCGATAAAACCGGCGACCACCATCGAAGTTGCCTGATCTTCGGTGAGACCCCGCGACATCAGATAGAACAGCTGATCTTCGCCAACCTTGGAAACCGTGGCCTCGTGTCCAATCTCAGCGTCGTTCTCCTCGATTTCCATATATGGATAGGTGTCGGAACGACTTTCGTCGTCGAGGATCAGAGCGTCGCAACGAACAAAGCTCTTGGCGTTCTCCGCGCCAGGTTCGACTCGAACAAGACCTCGGTACCCCGACCGGCCTCCACCCTTAGCGATTGACTTGGAGACAATCGTCGACGTGGTGTCGGGAGCGACATGGACAATCTTCGCTCCAGCATCCTGGTGCTGACCCTCACCTGCGAAAGCAATGGAAAGTACCTCGCCATGGGCGCCGGGCTCCATGAGCCACACCGCCGGGTACTTCATGGTGAGCTTGCTACCCAAGTTTCCGTCGACCCACTCCATCGTGGCGTTCCGGTAGGCAGCGGCCCGCTTGGTGACCAGATTGAAGACATTGTTCGACCAGTTCTGGATGGTGGTGTAGCGGCAACGGCCACCCTCCTTGACCACGATCTCGACCACAGCACAGTGCAGTGAGTCAGTCGACCAAGTCGGTGCAGAGCAGCCCTCGACGTAGTGAACGTATGCGCCCTCATCCACGATGATCAGAGTGCGCTCGAATTGACCCATGTTCTCGGAGTTGATTCGGAAGTAGGCCTGGAGGGGCTGGTCGACGTGGACTCCTGGGGGGACGTAGATGAAAGACCCGCCGGACCACACCGCGGAATTGAGCGCGGCGAACTTGTTGTCGTTGGGCGGGATGATTGTTCCCATGTACTCCTGGACGATTTCGGGGTAGTCGCGAACCGCAGTGTCCATGTCTGTGAAGAGCACTCCGAGGGCTTCGAGATCCTCACGGTTGCGGTGGTACACAACTTCGCTTTCATACTGAGCGGTTACGCCGGCGAGGTACTTGCGCTCCGCCTCAGGGATGCCGAGCTTCTCGTAGGTCTCTTTGATCGACTCGGGAACCATGTCCCAGTCTTTCTGTTGCTCACCTTCGGGCTTGACGTAGTAGTAGATATCGTCGAAATCGATGGTGTTGAGCAACCCGCCGCCACCCCACTGTGGGATCGGCTTGGCGAGGAAGCGTTTGTAAGACTTGAGTCTGAAGTCGAGCATCCACTCCGGCTCGCCCTTCATCGTGGACATGTCCCTGATGACCTCTTCGTCCAACCCTTTTCGGGGTTCGAAAGCAAGTTTGACGTCGTCATGCCAACCGAGCTGGTACCCGCCTAGATCGATATCAACTGTGGCCATTTCTGGATCACCTCAATGAGAAACTGTCTTCACCGTTGTCAACGGTACCGGGCAGTGGGGAATTTCCACTATCCGCGTAGTGCTATTGTAACTGACATAGCTGTCGGAGGAAAGCCTCTGCCTAAGCTAGGTTTTCTGGCCATGCCGGTAATCGTTGTTGGAGCCGATACCACCTCCGGGGAGGCGATCCTTGACGGACTCGTCGAACCCAATCGAGAAATCCGTGTCTTTATCTCAGACGAGCAGATCGCTCTCAGGATGAAGGATCAAGGATTCAAGGTCGCCCTTGGCGACGTCTCCGACGAAAGTCATGTAGAGGCCGCAGCCACACAATGCTTCACGGCAATCCTCATCGGCGAAGCGGCTATGGATGACAGGGAACGTGCGTTCATCGACGAGCCAAGCGACATCTTGGCTGCTTGGTCGAGGGCCAGCTCAGCGGCCGGTGTCACTCGAGTGATTTGGGTGATTGACGCTGAGCCACCTAAAACAGAAACCACGGAAGTGGCCAAAGTTGACCCGGCCGACCCCAACCTCGTCGAGACGGTTGTGCATCTGGATGACGCTCAGGTGATCTCGTAAACTCCAAACCCGTTTTCAACAACCCACTGTTTGAAGAGAAAATCTTGATGATCCTGGACGTACGCGTCTTCCAATATGTAATAGGGATTGAGCGTGTGACCATCGTGGCTCAGTTCGAAGTGGGTGTGAGGACTCCTTCCCTCGGCATTTCCTGAATCACCGGCCCAACCAATCAGTTGGCCAGCCTTGACCTCTGCGCCTTCTTCGATACCCGGGGCGAGTGTCAGCGACCAACTGGCTTCCCCGTCGTCGCTGCCAATGTTGTCATCATTGAGGTGCACGTAGAGACTCGCCCATCCGTCCGCGTGCTCAATTGAGATGTACCGACCGGGACGACTGCGTTCGTCGATCTTGGTCACGACACCGTCGGCAATGGCGTAGACCTCGGTCATCTTCGCCATCGCCATCAAGTCATTGCCGCGGTGGCCGCGGCCACCGCGACGACTGTCGCCCCAGTCATTGTGGAAACTTGTCTTGTCAGTCTCCTGGGGAAACTTGACTTCAAACGGCGGTCGATCTGAATGGGCCTGTGCCGGGGTAGCAGACAGGACGCCGACGACACCAATTAGGGCTGTGACGACGAGCACGAGTAGTCGGGAAACAGTCCTGGGCAGCATGAAGCCTCCATGGGCAGATGGGGAAATGGGACGGACCTGTTTGTCCCTGAGGTCTAAAAGGGTATGACCGTATTCACGCTATGCAAACCGCCGAGTGGAACGCCACGAGCCCTCAATCGGGATCCGGGGTCTTGGTGCGCCGGGCACGGACGGAGAATCTAAGTCGTGAAACAGGTTCCTCATCTACCGAGATGACAAAAGAATACGAGCCCTCCCGTTCGAACATCAGATTGTTGAAAGTGAATGACCTGATCAGCCCGAAGTCAGTCGCGTTCGGCGGATGTTGAGACTGTCCAGGCAACTTGATGTTGTGCGAAAGAGGCCGAGGTAAGAGAGGGTGACCGTCAGCATCTTGCAGTTCGACGGACAGTTTGAGCTCTTCGCTTGCCCACGAGACCGGCACTCGCAACCGCAGGCCTATTGCCAAGCTCGGGTGACGCGCCGGAAATCTGTGAACCCAGAGCGTGTCCCAGCCCCCACCAAGAATGAAAAGCTTGCCACGCACGGCCTGGACGGCGTCAGCTAGCAGGGCAACATCAACCGAGGGACCGAGAGAATCGGGCGCCGAAACCACGACGTCGAGCCTAACCCTGCCTTGCGGGTGCAGTTGTGGTCGCTGTGCGACCACAACTGCACCCGCTGGGGTCGATTGAGCCCAGGGTGCCCACCACCGGTAACGTCCCAACCCGGAGGATCAATGCCTGAATCACCACAAGTCGCCCCCGCCGAGGGCAAACTCGGAGTCTTGACACCCGGTATGGGTGCCGTCTCCACCACCTTCATCTCCGGAGTGCTCGCCGCCCGCAAGGGGTACGCCGCCCCGATCGGCTCACTCAGCCAGATGGCACACATCCGTCTTGGCAAGCGAACCGAGAACAACAATCCCCTGATCAAGGACTTCGTCCCACTCGCCGGTCTCGACGACCTCGAGTTCGGAGGTTGGGACCCCTATTCGGATGATGCCTACGCGGCAGCGATGAAAGCGGGCGTGCTCGATTCACGTGAGATTGAGGGAATCGGCGAAGAACTCAGGGCCGTCAAGCCGATGCCGGCCGTCTTTTCACCGCGATGGGTGAGGAATCTCGAGGGTGTCGACCAGGTCAAGGAAGCCGACAACCACATGGATCAGGCCGAATTGCTGATGGAGGATATCGACCGTTTTCGAGCCGAAAAGGAAGTTGACCGTCTTGTTGCCGTCTGGTGTGGTTCGACCGAGGCCTACGAAGAGCCGTCCGAGGTGCACATGGACTTAGACGCTTTCGAGCAAGGTCTCAAAGACAGCGACTCACACATCACCCCCTCACAGGTCTACGCCTACGCCCTGCTCAAGATGGGGGTCCCTTTCGCAAACGGGGCTCCCAACCTGACAGTGGACATCCCTGCGATGGTTGACCTGGCCTCGCAGGAACAGCTCCCCATCGTCGGCAAGGACTTCAAGACCGGTCAAACGTTGATGAAGACCATGATCGCCCCGGGTCTAAAGGCACGGATGTTGGGTATCGAAGGCTGGTTCTCCACCAACATTCTCGGAAACCGCGATGGTGAGGTTCTTGACGATCCGGACAGCTTCAGGTCGAAAGAGGTCTCCAAGCTCGGTGTCCTCGAGCACATCCTCCAGCCGGATGTCTACCCCGAGCTTTACGGGGATATCTATCACAAGGTTCGGATCAATTACTACCCGCCGAAAGGTGACGACAAAGAGGGCTGGGACCACATCGACATCAAAGGGTGGCTCGGCTATCCGATGCAGATCAAAGTCGACTTCCTGTGCAAGGACTCAATCCTTGCAGCGCCCATCGTGCTCGACCTTGCCCTATTCATGGACCTTGCTCACCGCGCCGGCCGAGGCGGTGTTCAGGAATGGCTTTCCTTCTACTTCAAGAGCCCACAACACGCTCCCGGCCTCTATCCGGAGAACGATCTGTTCATCCAACTCACCAAGCTGAAGAACAACCTCCGACACATCATGGGCGAGGACCTCATCACCCACCTCGGCACCGAGTACTACGACGAAGCCTGATGAGATCAGGCTGCATCGGTTGCTGATCGCCGATGGACGACCTTCAGGTCGGAGATTGGATCATCCCGGAAGCCGAGTTGGAGGAGAGATTCGATACCTCGGGAGGTCCTGGTGGTCAACACGCCAATCGCAACGAGACCTCGGTCCGACTCCGCCTCGATGTCAGCAGCTCGTCACTCCCAAGTGAAGTGAAATCCAAGCTGACGAGCCGCATTGGCTCGTATATCGAGGTGATGGCTTCCGACCAACGATCCCAGTCACGGAACCGGGAGATGGCACGTCAGCGTCTGAAGCAACGGATCGAAGCAGCTCTGGTGGAACCCAAGACGCGCAAGTCGACTAAGCCGACGCATGCCTCGAAGAACCGACGCGTCGAGACCAAGAAGGCGCGGTCAGAGCTCAAGAAGAACCGACGTTCTCCCACACTCGACGACTGATACCTACTCTCGGCACATGCCGATGACACACGAACGCTGGCAATTCCTTCTCAACTATCCCAGCAATGTGTTCGGAGAGAGTGACGAGCAACTCGACACCCTGATGGATAGGGCAGTTGAAGCCGGGCTGCCCTCGATCGCCATATCCTCTGGGGCCGGGCAACTGCTGAAGCTTCTGGCGTCAATGACCCAAGGGAGGCTGGCGCTGGAGGTTGGAACACTCGGAGGTTTTTCCGGAATCTGGATCGCCCGCGGTCTCCCCGGAGAGGGTCGGTTGGTGACAATCGAGTATTCAGATCTTCACGCAGATTTCGCGCAGGAGGAATTCGAAAATGCCGGTCTTGCTGATCGGGTTGACATCGTTCGCGGAGCTGCGCTTGACATCTTGCCCGCTTTGGTGGAAGAACTTGGTCCAGATTCGGTCGACTTCGTTTTCATCGATGCGGTCAAAAGCGAATACACCGACTATTTCGACGTAGTGAAGCCCCTGGTCGCCCCCGGGGGCCTAGTGGTGGCTGACAACGTCTACGGCACGGGTCAGGGTTGGATCGACGAAGGATTTGGCACAGACGACTTCAATCGCCATGTGGCTGCTGACAACGCCTTTGACGCAACCACCCTCCCGGTTGGCGGTGGTCTGTTGGTGGCCAGGAAAAGATGAGGGTCACCGTCCTGGGTGGCGGAGGGCTCTTGGGCCAACACCTGGTGCCTCTGCTCAGGGAGACTGGCCACGAGGTGACGACGGCCAGCCGCTCCGGTGAACCAAAGGCAGACATCGAAACTGGCGAAGGACTCGCCGATGCCGTCGATGATGCCGATTTGGTGGTCCACTTGGCATCCAACGCACGCAAGCCTGACAAGGTCGATGTCGCCGGCACACGCAAACTGCTCGACGTCCTCGACAGCCAACATCTTTTCTATATGTCAATTGTGGGTGTCGATCGACATCCATTCGCCTACTACCAGGCCAAGTATCACGCGGAGCAGATGGTTGAAAACTCGGGTCTCACTTACACGATCCTGCGGGCCACTCAGTTCCATGACTTCGTCGCCTACTTCCTCGAGGCTGCTTGCAAGCCACCGCTCGCACTAATTCCGAAACGCTTCGTGTTCCAGCCGGTCGACACCGGCGACGTAGCCGCTGAGCTGGCAACGGTCATTCATGCTCGGCGCACAGGTCTACAGCCCGATTTCGGCGGGCCCACGATCCACGACGCTGAGTATCTAGCCCGCTCCCTTATGGAAGCTAAGGGGCGGGAGCGGCCAATCCTCAATCTCCCAGTCCCAGGCAAGGCGGCTCGGGCATTCAAGGCTGGGTTTCACACCAACCCTGACCAGGCTATGGGTCACGTCACTTGGGAGAAGTATCTGAGCCAGCGATACCCTCCCGGCTGGTGACCTCCACCACACCGACCGTCGAAACCAAAAAGTGGTTCGTCCTTGCCACTGTCTCAGTCGGGATTCTCCTGGCAACCATCGACGGTTCGATTGTCAACGTCGCGTTCCCCACACTTGTCGCGGAGCTGGACACGACTTTTAATGTCATCCAGTGGGTGTCTCTCGGCTACCTCCTCACCATTGCCACTCTGACATTGGGGATAGGCCGTCTCGGAGACGTGGTCGGAAAGAAGATGATCTACGCAGCAGGCTTCTCCGTCTTCACGATTGCCTCGGCAGTGTGTGGGCTTGCTCCGGATGTCTCGTGGCTGATTGGCTTTCGCGTCGTACAAGCTCTTGGCGCTGTGATGATCCTGGCCCTCGGCTCAGCAATCCTCGTCGAGGCCTTCCCGAGTTCGGAACGTGGGAAAGCCCTGGGATGGGTCATGACGGCAGTCTCGATCGGAATCATCACGGGGCCCATTCTCGGTGGGATCCTGATTTCCTCATTTAGTTGGCGAGCGATCTTCCTGGTCAACATCCCGGTCGGAATCATTGGAACGTGGATGGCGGTCAGATACGTACCGAAGACCCGGCCAATACCCGGCCAGAGCTTTGATTTCGTCGGAGCGCTTCTAATGAGCGCGTCTCTGTTCTCCCTCTGCCTTGCACTGACGGTCGGCCAGGATGCCGGATTTACATCACCTCAGATCCTTGTCGCCTTCGGAGTGGCAGCTGTTACAGCCGTGATGTTCGTGGTCGTAGAGCTCCGAGTCGACTCGCCGATGCTGGAGCTGCGTTTGTTCAAGACGCCCATGCTCACCGTGGGTGTGGTCACCGGCGTGCTCGTATTCGTTTGCCTTTCCGCAATCTTCATCCTCTTACCGTTCTACTTGGCTGGTGTCCTTGGCCTTGATGTGTTGACAATGGGGCTCTTGTTGGGTGTCGCCCCGGTGATGATGGGCATCGTTTCACCATTGTCTGGCACCCTCTCCGATCGCATCGGGATCAGAAGGTTGACCCTCGTGGGATTGACGATCATCAGCCTTACGTATATCGGATTCCTCACCCTCAACGCCGACTCGACGGGTCTCCACTTCATCGCCCTCGCCATCCCCTATGGAATCGGAATTGGCGTGTTCCAGTCACCAAACAACAGCGCGATCATGGGGAACGTCCCACCCGAGTACATGGGTGTTGCAGGCGGACTCCTCCACCTCACCAGACTTCTTGGTCAAATAGTTGGAATCGCGGTCCTCGGGTCGATCTGGGCTGCGAGGGTCGCAGCCGCCAGCGGTGGTGTTCTTCCTGACGGTGGGGCAACAGCCGCCGATTCGGCGGCGCAGGTCGCCGGGTTACAAACAGTGTTCCTCATCGCGACCGGAATCATGGTGATGGCAACTCTGATCGGTGCATGGGGCATGCGCGAGGAACATCGAACAGATAAAACCCGGAACTCACTTCCCGTCGAAGATCGCCACGCCGAGACGTCCACCGAGTAGAGGCCGGCCGTGACCCAGAGGCGTCCGCTTCGACCCGCACCAGCCGGTGGTGGTAGGTCGTCAGCGAAGCAAACCGACAACCAGAGAGAAGATGGCCGTTAGTGCCGTCATAGAACCGACGACGGTGCCGACGAAGAACTTCTGCTTCTCGCGAAGAATGCCCCTCAATTCCTTGATGTCAGCTCTGAGTTCAGTCTTGAAGCCGGCCATCTCGGAGCGAAACATGGCAATGTCCGATTTGAGCATGGTGATGTCGGGCTTGGTCGCCACCTGGTCCGGTTGATATTGGGGAAGGTGAGTCATCAGCGTGTCCGCATGTTCCAACCCGAGCACATTCTCAAGACGAGCATCCAGAGCATGGCGGGCTGGTTCTCTTGCTGACATCATCATCAAGCATGCCGAGCGCCACAAATGATCGCTAGACCCTCATCGTTCCTAACCGTCTAGAAGAGCCCTAACCGCGGAACGGTCATCTTTGTCGAGAGCGGTTTTTGGTATCGCATCGACTGACAACCATCTGGTGGGAACCATGTGACGGGGTAGTCGTTCTCCAAGATCGGAAGTCAGGGCCTCCTGTGCTGCAGAACCCACGTACACCGCGGCCACAACCTCACCCCACTTCTCATCAGGGATGCCGAGTACAACCACATCGTCAACCCCCGGGTGGGCCAGCAACTCGATCTCGACACGCACCGGGTCGACATTCTCTCCTCCGGTGACAATCACGGTATCGTCGCGTCCGATGACTCTCAGTGCACCGTCATCATCAAGTTCCCCAAGATCGCTGGTGACAAACCAGTCGTCATCTCGGTCTGCTTCATTGAGATACCCAGGGAACACCTGTCGACTCTTGATCGCGATGCGACCATCCGGCTCGATACGGAGCTTGGTCCCGGGAAGGGGATGGGCTCGACGTTTCAACGGAGAACCAGGTCTCAGGGTCGCCACCTGGCCAAAGGTCTCGGTCATTCCATAGGTAGGCAGGACAGGGAGCCCCGCTTCCGCTCCCCTTTCGAGCAGTCCGTCTGGAATCGGGCCCCCACCAACAAGAACCGCACGTAAAGCCTCATACGACGCCGTGTTGTGCTCGAGGATCTCGTGGAGCATCGTCGGCACCACCGACACCATGGTCACATCTCCGTGCATGGCCACAGAAAAGGTCCCCGGATCGAATTTGGTAAGCAGCCGCACCGCGCCACCGGCGTATATCGATCTGACCAGGATGGATAGCCCTGCAACATGATGGAGAGGCATCGCCAACAACCAGGTGTCCGACTCGCCGTGTCCGAGGTGCTCGACTGAAGCGGCCGAGGCAGCTTCGAGATTCTCCATCGTCAGTCGGACGCCCTTGGGACGGCCACCGGTGCCAGAGGTGAACACCACCAAGGTCGTGCCGGTGGGCAAAAGGTTCGAGGAGGTCTTCACACCGGGGCTCAAAAGCACTGCTCCACCGCCAGCAATGGCGGCGAGACAGTCGAATAGCGAGTCGGTATTCAGCCCGGGATACAACGTCACGACCTCGTCGGACACCCTGTCCGAGACCTCTGAGACGGTCTCTCCATAGGTCCAGACCCGATCTGGAGTCTTCAGGAAGACACGATCCGGATCCACTCGGCGGAGCGATTCGATCACAAAGGCGATTCTGGTCCGTATCCTCTCGCTTCGTGGTTTCTGAAATATTCAGCGTTGACGCCTGGGACGAGGTGCCCGGTTTCGGCTTCACCGACATCACCTATCACCGTGCCCGCAGAGCCGGTGTCGTCCGGGTCGCATTCGACCGACCTGATGTCCGCAACGCGTTTCGACCTCACACCGTTGATGAGCTCTACCGCGCTCTCGATCACGCCCGTCAGACCACCGATGTCGGCTGTGTCCTGCTGACGGGCAATGGCCCATCGTCCAAAGATGGAGGCTGGGCGTTCTGCTCGGGCGGGGACCAAAGAATCCGCGGCAAAGATGGTTACAAATATGCGGAAGGCGAAGAGAGTGACACCGTCGATTCTGGGCGGGTCGGGCGACTTCACATCCTCGAAGTGCAACGGATGATTCGATTCATGCCCAAGGTCGTCATCGCTGTCGTGCCGGGGTGGGCCGTCGGTGGGGGCCATAGCCTTCATGTGGTCTGTGACATGACATTGGCCTCTGAGGAACACGCCATCTTCAAACAGACCGACGCTGACGTCGCTTCTTATGACGCCGGATATGGATCTGCATACCTGGCCCGACAGGTCGGTCAGAAGCGAGCCAGAGAGATCTTCTTCCTTGGTCGCAGCTACACGGCCAGAGAGGCCTGTGACATGGGAATGGTCAACGCGGTGATTCCCCACGGCGATCTCGAATCGGTAGCGCTCGAGTGGGCCACCGAGGTGTCAGTGAAAAGCCCCACCGCCCAGCGCATGTTGAAATTCGCCTTCAACATGATTGATGACGGGCTGGTTGGCCAACAGATCTTCGCCGGTGAGGCAACCCGACTCGGCTACATGACTGACGAGGCACAGGAAGGTCGCGACTCGTTCCTCGAGAAGCGGGGCGCCGATTACTCCGATTACCCCTGGCACTACTGAGCCGTTGACCAGATTTCAGGCTTGGAGGACGGCCGCCCGTACCCACACCCTTCCAGCTGCCATCGTCCCAGTATTGGTTGGCTCGGGGCTTGCGTACGGCGAGGAAGTGTTTCGCCCGGATGCCTTGATCTGGGCATTGATTGGAGCACTCGCCATCCAAGTGGCCGCCAACTTCTCCAACGACGCCTCGGACGCAAAACGTGGGGCCGACCCCGACGACCGACTTGGCCCGCCACGCATGGTCAGTCTCGGCGTCATCACGCCACGACAGATGTGGGTCGCGACGTGGTTGTCACTTGGCGTAGCGGCCATCGCAGGAGTAGCCCTCACTCTCATCGCCGGACCCCTGGTCCTGGTGATTGGAATCGCATCAGTAGTGGCAATGCTCGGATACGTTGGTGGACCGGTGCCCTACGGCTACCGCGGATTCGGGGAATTCTTCGTCTTCGTGTTTTTTGGTCTGGTGGCGACGGTCGGCTCCAGATACATACATGACATGACCGCTCCCCTGGCCGCATGGCTACTCGCCATTCCGATCGGGATGTTGGTGACAGCCATCCTGGTGGCGAACAATTACCGGGACATCGACACCGACCTCGTCGCAAACAAGCGGACACTTGCCGTCATCCTGGGAAAGGAGAGAACACGCACTCTGTTTGCGGTGCTTGTGTACGGGGCGTTCCCGTTGATCGCCGCGTTTGCGGTGGCCGGATGGACTCCGTTCGAGACTCTATTCGCTGCTCTCCTCTTTCCTTTTGCTACCGGACCCGTCAGGATCATCTACGCCAAGACAACAGGGCCCGCCCTTATCCGAGCGTTGAAACTCACCGCCAAACTTCATCTCTGGACCGGCGTGGTCCTCGCCGCCGGCGCGGCATTCACGCTGACTTGAGGAACCCTTCACCCCGGCAAGTCGTCCAAATCTCATGAGGAGAATCGCATTGCTCGTCGTCATCGCGGTGATGGTCACGGCTTGTTTGGGCAATGACTTCGCGGACAGTCTGAATGGCTCATGGCAACTGGTTTCAGGGGAAATCGAAGGGAAGCCTGTCCCGATCATCGATTCCCACCCGATCACGTTGATTATTGGTGAGGACGCCGTAGGTGGGACAGCTGCCTGCAACAACTATTTCTACGCGGGTTCTCTGCCTGTTTTCGAAGGTCAAGGCTTCGGCGTCACAGAGATGGCCTGCTCTCCACCCGAAACCATGGAAGCCGAGACTCTCTACCTCCAGGGACTGAGCGTGGTCGATGACGTTGAGCTTGGATCACCAAACTTGACGCTCACAGGCCCCGGCGTGACTCTTGAATTCGAACCACTGGCTCCCGTTCCCACTGCAGACTTGCTCACCACCGTGTGGGTTCTCACCGGGCTCATCGAAGGCGAGACCGTGACCTCGGTTTCGGGCGAGCGGGCCACACTCGAGCTATTCACCGATGGCTCTTTCATCGGCTCCACTGGTTGTCGTGACATCTCCGGGTCCTATGTCATCAGTGGCCCAAACGTTCAGTTCACCAACTGGGGCGCCCACGGAGAGTGTCCGTCCGAGTTTGCCCAACAGGACTCACGTGTGATCAGCGCCCTCGAAGCTGGCTTCCGTGTTGAGATCGAAGAAGACCAGATGACCACCTGGGTGGCCGGTGACGAGGGGCTGATCTACCGCGCCGATACCTGAGACCGTGCGCCTAGGAATCCTCCGGTTGGTAGCTTTGGTCTTGCACTAGGCCTGGAGGAGACCGCTGCCACATCTCTATGACTTCGCGAACGCCGATTGGTCTGATGGCGACCTTCTTGGTGGCAAGGGGGCGGGGCTCGCCGAGATGACCCATCTTGGCCTCCCAGTGCCACCTGGTTTCACGATCACAACCGACGTCTGTCGCACAGCGATGTCAAGCGGCGCCCTGCCCGACGATCTGTGGAGCGAAGTTACTGCGGCTGTCGGACGACTCGAAACAGCCACAGGTCGTACCTTCGGCTCGGGACCGGTACCTATGCTCCTATCGGTTCGCTCCGGCGCCAAGATCTCGATGCCGGGCATGATGGACAGCATCCTCAACCTCGGGATCAACGACGAAGTGGTCGAGGCGCTCGCCGAATGGTCCGGGGACCCCCACTTTGCCTGGGATGCTTATCGCCGTTTCGTCCAGATGTACGCAGACATCGTTCTCGGGATCGACGACCGGCTCTTTCGAGAGGTTCTGACCAACCTTCGCGCCAAGCGGGGGGTCAGCGATGATTCAGAACTGACAGCAGACGACTTGGAACACGCCACCAGGATGTTCCGGACCATCGTCGAGGATCACCGACCCGGCGGACTGCCCGACGATCCCCAACTCCAACTTCAAGGTGCGATTGAGGCTGTTTTCTCCTCATGGAGCAACAAACGAGCAATCGACTATCGACGGATCACGGGCATCCTCGACGAGCTCGGGACCGCAGCCACCGTGCAGATGATGGTGTTCGGTGACCTCGGTGAAGACTCCGGAACAGGAGTCTGCTTCACCAGGGACCCCGCAACGGGCACCAAAGTCAGTTACGGCGACTACCTGCCCAGGGCCCAGGGCGAGGATGTGGTGGCCGGAATCAGGAACACATTGACTCTCGACGAGTTGGCCGGCCTGCACCCTGGATGCCACCAACAACTACTCGAAGTCATGGACGGACTCGAACAGCACTACGCCGACATGATCGACATCGAGTTCACGATCGAGAAGAACACCCTCTTCATCCTCCAGGCACGCATCGGAAAGCGCACCGCCGAGGCTGCCATCCGACTTGCAGTGACCATGGCCAACGACGGTTTGATCGACAAGGCGACCGCGGTGAGTCGGGTTGCGCCCGCCTCACTCGAACAGCTGCAACGTCCCCGCATCGGCCAGACAAATGTTCCGGTCGCCGTGTCCGGCGTGGCCGCATCTCCCGGTGCCGCAGCCGGGAAGGTCGTTTTTGACTCCGACCGTGCTGTCGAACTGGCGAAGGCCGGAGAGGAGGTCGTGTTGGTAAGACCCGAGACCGCACCCGACGACATCCACGGCATGGCCGCCGCTGTGGGCATCCTCACGAGCCAGGGTGGCAAGACCTCCCACGCCGCCGTTGTCGCCAGGGGCATGGGCAAGCCTGCAGTCACCGGAGCCGCAAGCCTCCTAGTCGACGCCAACGCTGAACTCGCTTCGGCGGGAGAAATCGATATCGCTGCCGGGGACTTCATCACCATCGACGGGACCACCGGCAACATCTATGTCGAGCCGGTTGAGCTGATCGCGCCTGAACGGCTGCCCGAACTGGCTTTGATCCTCGAGTGGGCAGATGAAATTCGCACCATGGGGGTTCGGGCCAATGCCGACTCTCCTAAAGATGCCGCCGAAGCTCGTTCTCGCGGCGCTGAAGGAATCGGGCTTGCGCGGACTGAGCACATGTTCCTCGGGGAACGTCTTCAGGTTGTTCGCCAGATCATTCTCTCGCCCGACACTGCCGGCCGTACTGAAGCACTAGAGGAGTTGGAGAAGCTCCAGGTCACAGATTTCGAGGGTCTACTCGAAGCGATGGACGGACTGCCCGTTGTGGTCAGGCTGCTCGACCCTCCGCTTCACGAGTTCCTCCCATCGCGACTGGAGCTGGAGCAGGAGACGGTTAGACGGGTCCGAGCTGGCCGAGCTACCGATGATCTCCGAGCCATGTCCGAACAAGTAGCTCGCTGGGAAGAAGACAACCCGATGCTGGGGTTGCGGGGAGTGCGACTCGGTCTGATGCTAAAGGAGCTCTATCGGATGCAAGCTCGCGCCGCAGTCACCGCGTACCGCCGTCGTCTCGACGCTGGGGGCAACCCGATCCTCGAGATAATGGTCCCTCTGGTCTCCACAGTTGAAGAGTTGCGTCGCATACGAATCGTCATCGACGCGGAAATCGCCCTCGGCACCTACAACGGTCGTGACCTGGAGATACCTGTCGGAACGATGATTGAGCTTCCGCGCGCGGCACTCACCGCGGGTCTGATCGCTGAAGAAGCGGACTTCTTCTCGTTCGGCACCAACGATCTGACGCAGATGACCTATGGCCTCAGTCGAGACGACGCCGAAGGTCTTTTTCTCCGGGACTATCTGGAGCAAGGCATTCTGGAATCAGATCCATTCCAGACGTTGGACATTGGCGGTGTCGGACGTCTAATCGAGCTCGCCTGCTCCGAAGGTCGCGAGGCGAACCCGGAGATCACCTTGGGGATGTGTGGGGAGCATGGTGGCG
>CAXMOW010000011.1:0-50692 GCA_964195235.1 uncultured Acidimicrobiia bacterium
AGAGGAGGGCAAGGGGTTTCTCCATCTGGTTCACAACCTTCCCCAGGAGCGTCTCGGATTGACGGTGGGATCGATCGCGCACGCACAAGTGGCGTTTGATTGGACCTTAGAGCACATCAAGGAGCGGGAAGCCTTTGGTCAAGCTATCGGCGGTTTTCAGGCCATCAAACATGTCATGGCCGAGATGCGTACCGAACTCGATGTTGCCCAGACGTTCGTCGACTCACAGATCATGGCTCTCACACAGGGTCAGCTGACCGCCACTGATGCGGCCAAGGCTAAGTGGTGGGTCACTGAGCTGGAGAACAGCATCATCACCCGGTGCTTGCAGCTGTTCGGGGGATGGGGATACATGGAGGAATACCCGATCGCGCGCGCGTACCGGGATGCCAGGGTGCAGACCATTTACGGAGGGACGACCGAGATCATGAAAGAGATCATCGGACGCTCTCTTGGTCTTTAGTGGAGGACTAAACAGTTGAACGAACCAATCACATTTGATGGCCGGGTTGCCGTTGTCACCGGAGCTGGCGGTGGCCTGGGTAAGACTTACGCTCTCGAGCTCGCTCGTCGTGGGGCCCGTGTGGTCGTCAATGATCTCGGTGGCGCGGTGGACGGCACTGGAGGGTCGCAGTCTGCAGCCGATGTCGTAGTTTCCGACATCCTTGCAGCTGGTGGCGAGGGGGTTGCCAACTATGACTCGGTATCCACCGAGGAGGGCGGAGCGGCGATAATCCAGACGGCTGTTGATGCATTTGATGGTGTTGACATCGTCATCAACAACGCCGGAATCTTGCGTGACCGCTCTTTTGCCAACATGGAGGCTGCGGAGATCGAGGCAGTCCTCGACGTCCATCTCAAGGGTGCGTTTTATGTCTCACAGCCCGCCTTCCGTGTCATGAAGGAGAACGGGTACGGTCGTTTCGTTTTTACGGCATCAGCGTCCGGTCTGTTCGGCAACTTTGGGCAGGCCAACTACGGGGCCGCCAAACTCGGAGTCGTGGGTCTCTCCAACGTGCTGGCGATCGAGGGGATGAAATACAACATCAAGTCGAACGCAATCGCCCCAACCGCACGCACTCGAATGACCGAAGACATCCTCGGTCCGTTCAACGAGCTCGTAGACCCCAATCAGGTCACTCCGATGGTTCTATTTTTGTGCTCTGAGACCAACGAGCACACCCATGAGATCTTCACAGCTGGCGGCGGTCGCTACGGACGGGTGTTCATCGGAACCAATGAAGGCTGGTTTGCTGGTCAAGGAACGGTTCCAACGGTCGAAGAATTGGCTTCTCACCTGGATGAGATCCGGGACATCTCTGAGTACGTCATCCCATTGAACATCAATGATGAACTGATGATCCTGGGACAAATGCTCGCCGGCTAGGAAGATGCCAATGAAATTGATTCGCTCATCCTGACCGAGGAAACCCAAGAGCGAGGGTCAACAGTGTTGTCGAGCGCGCGTGTTGAACGGGCAACGACGTCTTAGGCTCGAATCTCCACTGGTGTGCCGAGGGGGACCATTCGATGGAGCAGGGTGATCAGATCGTTGGGCAATCTCACGCAACCCAGCGACGCGGCGCTCCCAATCGACGAAGGGTTGCTTGTGCCGTGAATCCCGATGATCCCGTCGCCTCCGTTGTACTCGGTGATCGTGTCGGATCTCGCCGAGAGTCCTAATGCGTGTGGTCCCCATGGACTGTTTGGGTTGCCAAGAGTGACACTGTCCGTTACGAAGAATGTTCCGGTCGGCGTCGGGTTGGAGGACGTGCCAACAGCAACTGTCGTCGACATGATCTCGTTGCCGTCGAGGGTGTAGGTCAGCTCTCGATCACTCAGATCGATGAGGATCTTGCCGCCAACAGCGTAGAGCTCCACGTCGTCCGTCTGTACAAAACCGGTTGAGCCGTTGGGGCGGACCGGAAGCATCACTTCTATCCACTCACTCGAGGGCTGATCAACAACAGTGAGAACTGTGACCGTCCCGAGGATCGTGGTCCACGGCATGGTGAGCTGAGTCTCCGAGTCGTCAGGAGCTTTGAACACCTCGAGATCGCCACGCGCCAGCGCTACCAAGGTCTGGGCTTCGGCGGTTAGCGACCCAAAACCGGCGTATTGGGGCCTGGTGTCGACAACAAGCGCCGAGGCGGACGAAGCGACCGGCTCTGCTGTTGGCGGAACTGTGGGCTGAGTCGATGGGACGGGATGGGAGACTTGTTCGACTACCGCTTCACCCCCACAGGAGGCGACGGTCAGCGCGACAACCAGCGAACTGGTGAATACAAGGAAAGTCCGGCGCATCACCCTGATGATATCGGCTGTTCGCTGAGTAGCGTTTAGCCTAAATCTATGGTCCGTGTTTACGTAACGAGGGATATTTCGTCACCGATTCTCCAACCGTTGAACGACAAATTTGACGTCGAATTGTGGGTCGGCGACGAGCCGGTGCCCAGAGAGGAGCTTCTTGCCAGGGCTTCTGTCGCCGAGGGTCTGCTTTGCATGCTGAACGATGTCATCGACGTGGCTTTGCTTGATGCATCTCCATTCTTGCGGGTGGTTTCTCAGATGGCGGTCGGAGTCGACAATGTCGATCTCGCTGAATGCTCGAAACGAGGGATAGCGGTGGGACACACCCCAGGTGTCCTGACAGAGACAGTGGCCGATACTGCATTCGCATTGTTAGGTGCTGTTGTTCGTCGCCTCCCTGAAGGCGAAAGAGAGGTGCGCGACGGCGCTTGGGGACCCTGGTCGCCTTTTCGTCTGGCCGGAGGCGATCTCCACGGAACCACACTCGGAATCGTCGGAATGGGCCGTATTGGCCGCGCACTCGCTCGTAGAGCCCAGGGATTTGCCATGTCGGTGGTTTACAGCTCACCCAGTGCAGCCAGTGGGGTTGATGCGGAGCGTTTGGAACTAGAACGGATGCTCGAGGTTGCTGACAACGTGGTGATTTGCGCGACCTTGACCGATGAGACGAGAGGGCTCATTGGCGAGCTTGAACTTGGACGTATGAAACGAAGCGCATGTCTGGTCAACGTGGCTCGTGGGCCGATTGTGGATACAGATGCCCTGGTTGCCGCTTTGGGTGCAGGTGAAATCGCCGGTGCCGGGTTGGATGTGACCGACCCTGAGCCGATCCCGTCGAGTCACCCGTTGCTCGCTTTCGCCAACTGTCTGGTTGTGCCCCATATAGGGAGTGCTTCGGTCGAGACGAGGCGCGCGATGGCCGGTTTGGCGGTCAAGAACCTGGTCAATGGTCTTGAGGGGCAGCCGATGCCCGCGCGATACCCGACTGGCGGTTAGACCGCGAAATCCGATTACGCTTCAAGAATCCACTTACCCGAGGGAGAGTTTCAGCGTGTTTGATTTGCCCGGCGCGAGGTCCGTCGAGCGAAACCCCAGTCAGCGGCGTCTCCGGGAGATGGCCGTAACAACGATGCCGCGTCTCACCGAAACTGAGTACGGGAACTTCAACTACCAGGCAGAGATCACCGCACGCCTCAAGAACTCGACCTTCTTCGTCTCTGACCGCGACATACGTCAGAATCGGATTTCGCGTTCCGAGGCCCACGAATGGGCCGTGAAGCAGGACGCTCACATTGCCGATCAAGAGATGATTCTCATTGAGGGATACATCGGACCCGACACCGGCTTCCGCACCGGATCTCGTCTGTTCATTGAGGCCCGTCAGCCAAACATTGCAGGAATGCAGACCCAGCTCTTTTTCCCTCCAGATCCGGGTTGGTCGCCGGAGTTCACCGTCATATACACCCCAACTCTTCGCGCTCCTGGGAAGCCGGATGATCGGCTCATCATCGTTGACCTCGAGAATTGGGTCACACGTGTATTCGGCTCTGATTATTTCGGCGAGTCGAAGATGGGTGGTCTACGGATGTGGAACCGGCTGGTGTTCGATCGTGGGGGGCTGGCGCTCCACGCCGGTCTGAAAACGTATCCGGCAGAGTCCACGCTGAGTGGAGCCGAGGAGTCGATGTTGATCATCGGTCTGTCCGGAACAGGCAAGACCACGACCACCTTTCGTCAACAGGCTGGATCCTTGCCGGTGCAAGACGATTTTGTGGCCCTCATGTCCGGGGGGAGGGTCCACACCTCGGAAGCCGGTTGTTTTGCCAAGACCTGGGGTCTCGATCCGGACGATGAGCCGACGATCTACGGCGGGACCACCCGACCAGATGCTTGGCTTGAGAACGTTTCGGTGACCAGTGATGGTGCCGTCGACTTCTTTGACACCTCATACACAGCCAACGGTCGGTGCACTTTCCCGCTTGCGAACATCCGCCATCGCGATCCGAGCGGTGTCCCGCCCGCTCGCTACTTGTTGATCCTCAATCGCTCCGACCACGTTATCCCGGCTGTTGCCCGGCTGAGTCGGTCCCAAATCCCGGCGTATTTCATGCTTGGAGAGACCAAAGGGACATCTGCCGGGGGCGTAGCTGAGGCAGGCAAGAGTCTTAGGGTGCCGGGGACCAACCCGTTTTTCTTTGACGATGATTCCCTGCAGGGAAATCGGCTACTCGAACTACTGGAAACCATGCCCGATCTCGGTGCTTACGTGCTCAACACCGGACGTGTCGGTGGCGAAGGGCATGGATCCAAGAAGGTGCGCATCCCGGACTCCTCAGCGATCGTCCAGGGGATAGTGGAGGGGACGATTCAATGGCGTATCGACCAGGATTTCGGATACGACGTCGGTGAGTCTGTTCCGGGCATTGACGACATCGAGCTACTCCAACCGCGGAGGCTCTATGAGACTCAGGGGAGGGTGGAAGAGTACGAAGCAATCGTCTCACGTCTCAAGAAGGAGCGCGTGGAGTATCTCGATGCGTTCCCCACTCTCAGCCCATCGGTCAAAGAAGGTCTTGGCAGCTAGAAGTCGGGAAAAACTGCCAAGAGGCAGCCGGAGCCCAGCTGGACTTCCGCGACCGGCGATCGCATCACGTTGGAGACTCCGCGGGTGGCGCCGTGGCTGAGAGTTTCGTTGTCCAGGTCCCAGCGAAGACCCGACGTGTGCACGGCCTTTGCATCTCCTCCGACCGCTATCAGACTCAGGGTGGCTCCGATGTCCCCATGGAGAAGCCGCCTCCTATGGATGATGTGAGCTCTCGCACGGGCACTGATCCAGTCGAGCTCGTCCACCCCCTTCCACCGCGGGGAGCACAACAACAAAGCTGTGGCCAGTTCGTGGTCGATCCGTCCTCCCGACCCGGCTACGACGACGATTCTCGCCGGTGTGTCCCGAATCGACAGCTCTAGAGCCAGCTCGAGGTCGGAAGCGTCTTTGTTCGTTGGATGCCTCTCGACAATGACATGTTTGGGAATTTCCGTGGCACGAATCGAGTCGAGATCGCCGACTAAGACATCGACGGCAAAGCCAAGACCAATGGCCGCGTCGTAACCACCGTCAGCTGCCACCACGAGGTCGGGTCGGGGGATTTCCTGGAGAACGCTTTGAGCAGGGGCGTCGCCACCGGTGAAAATGAGAACGGTTGCCAGCTCGGTCATCCCCGTCTCCAGGAAAGGTGTGTAAATGACAAAATCGTCTTACGCGCTATCGCGCGCGTAAGAGCTAACCCTCAAGTTGAACCTGAACGTCACTGGATCTTCACCACAATGGTGTCCATTGCTGTCCGCAGAGCGTTTTCCACCGATTCGGGTGTTTTTGCGCTGGCGTAGACAAAGCCGAGGTACCGATCACCTTCCGGCGGGGCCAGAACCTCCGATCCAGGCTGTACTGTGAGATCAAGACCGGTTACACCGTCGATTAGACGCACATCATCAAGACCTTCGAAGTCCTGAAGACGACCAGAGGCTGGAGTGGGGATCATCAGTACACCCGAGGCATGAGGCTCTCTCTTCAACTCTGGTTTCTCCATGCCGATTGCGTTGCGCAAGATCAACGTTTCCAGTGACGTGCCCATCAGCCCGAAATTGAGGCTTCGGGAACAGAGGCCGCCTATCGACCTGGCAGCAATTTCGATGATCTTTGGCCTCCCATCTTCGATTCTCAGTTCGATGTGAACCGGTCCGTGGGTGAGTCCGAGTGATCGAACGGCTGCGTCGGCGACACGGATGGTCTCGGTCTGAACCGACTCAGCCAAACGGCTCGGTGTAACGAAAATTGTCTCTGGGAAGGCGGGACCGTCAGTGGTGTCAGGTTTGTCGAATATGGCCAGGACTGTGAGTTCTCCATCGCTGATCAAGCCTTCGACCGCGACCTCCGGTCCGGGCATATATGACTCAACGAGCAGCGGCGCTTGGGCGTCGTCGATGATTCGCCTCACTCGATCCAAAGTGTCAGCGAGGTGGCTCGGATGGTCTATTCGGATCACCCCTTGGCTTGCCGATCGGTCTAGTGGTTTGACTACAACCGGATATGGGATATCGATGGTGGGTTCATGGTCGATGGTCAGCAGACTGAACTCAGGTTGCGGTACCTCTCCGTTGGCCAGACGCTGACGCATCAGCCACTTGTCTCGTGTCGCCGCGGCTGCGCCTGGTTCGTTGGCAGCCAAGCCAAGAGCTGAGCCCGCGAGGGCGGCGACCACAACTCCAGAGTCGTCGGCGGCCACGACACCGTCGAGAGGCACATCGTCACCGAGTGCGGCGACCTGGCGGGCGGCCTCCTCAGGATCGGAACAGTCGATCTGGAGGTAATTGTCGCCCATTTCGAAGGGAGGCGGGTGTTCAGAAGCAACGACGAGATCGACACCCAACGAGGTGGCGGCATTCACGAAGTCGCCCGCTCGATAGGTGGTGCTAGGCAATACGACGACGGCTCGAGGCATGATTGGATTGGTTCAGGGGTTACCATCATTACAGATGTCTGAATCCAAGGTCTTAAGTGTGGATCCGTCGGCGCTCGAAATGGTCCTCGAGTTGCGTGACAACGAGCCGGGCGACGACGAATTCGCATTGTCCATCGAAGTGACTGGCTTCCGGGGGCCCCAATTCTCCTATGAATTGGCGTTTGTCCCGCTCGCCGACATGAAAGAAGGTTGGGTCGAAGAACGTCACGACGGCCTTGCCGTTATCTTCCCCGAAGTCGACATCGAAAAGCTCGACGGTTCGATGCTCGAGCTGACCGACCAGGGGCTGGCGATGAACAACCCCAATTCGCCCGCACCACCGGAAATGTCGGCGCCGGCGGGTGATCTGTCCGGCCCGCTTGTCGATCGTGTTCAGCAGGTGCTTACCGAGCAGGTGAATCCTGCCATCGCCTCCCACGGTGGCGGCGCAGAACTGGTGTCTGTTGACGGCGCAATCGCCTACCTACGGTTGTTCGGTGGTTGTCAGGGATGCGGCCTAGCCCAGGTCACGTTGAAACAGGGGATCGAAAAGATCATCCTCGAATCGATTCCCGAGCTCTCACAGGTCGTTGATGTAACGGATCACGCTTCAGGCGACGACCCCTACTACCAGAGCGAGAAGAAATAGACCCTTCCAGCGACGATGGCTGGGTTCACACGGGCTGAGCTCGAGTCGTTCAGGGATGGCTCGGTACCTGACCTGATCGGAGATGAACCACAGCTTCTGTTCGTCGGTATCAATCCCGGGTTGTGGACAGTCGCCACCCAGACTCACTTCTGTCATCCATCCAATCGGTTTTATCCGGCTCTGCAACGGGCGGGCTTGATCGAGTGGGAAGTCGACAGCACGCGCGGCATGACAGACGTTCAGCGCGAAGCCTTCGTGGGTAGCGGGATGGGAATCACCAACCTGGTCAGCCGGGCGACCGCACGCGCCTCCGAACTCACCCCTAGTGAACTCGTTGAGGGTGGAGAGAGACTCACAAGACTTGTGGGTGAATTACATCCGCCGGTTGTCGCAGTCGCCGGTGTCACCGCCTATAGAACCGCATTCTCGGTTCCAAAGGCCCGACTCGGCCCTCAACTCGATCTGGGACTGGGCACAACTGTCTGGGCTGTCCCCAATCCCAGCGGCCTCAACGCCCACGAGACGATTGACTCACTGGCCCTCTGGTACGGGAAGGCCGCAACCCAAGCAGGCTTGCTTTGAGCGAGCCCACTCCGCGTCAGGTTCTCTATGCGCTAGTCGCCGCCGGATTCATCGTTGTGGTCGTCGTGCTTGTCGTAGGGTCGGCGGTTGTTGGCCTCTCGCCAACATGGTGGACGGTCGTCATGGGCATGACTCTTGCGGGTGTCGCTACTTGGTCGATTCTCAATTGGAGACGTACCGTTCCCGTGCTGCTGATCTCGATCATGGCGTTGATCGTTTGGACCGTTGGAACACTCCTGGTGACTTAGTCGCTATCCCGTCCAGACGTCTGCGTCGGGGAAGAATGCCTGCCAGGCGAACCAGAATTCGTTGCTATGGGGGAGAAGCTCGAGAGACTCGCCGGCCAGCTTTCCCGATGTCGCTTTACCCAGGATCGACCAGATGGTCCCGGTCTCGGCGTCTCTGAATTCGGTGTCGCCCAAAGACTCGAATGTGAGTGTTTGCTCACCCACGACCCGGCTATAGGCAACCCCGGTGCCGATGCCGACACCCTCAGCGATCACCCCGCTGTCGAGCGCGTCCGCAGTGTCGGCAGCCCCCCAGAAGACCACAACCGGTTGGTCGCCGACCTGATCGTTCACCACACCAACATCACTGATGACTGAGAATGGATATGCCCGTTCGAAGTCGTCGACCGTGATCCCGACAACTCGCTCAAGGGCCGGATAGCGATCATCGATTTCACCTGTGTAGAACCCGTATGGTGCTGGTCTCGATGAGTAGAACTCGTAGGGATTGGTGCCATACAGCGCTCCAAAACCCTGGTCCCGGGTGAGCACCTGTCCATCGGGATAATGGGTCTTGAAGTCGACCCATCTGACGATGGCCGACGCTATTGGTGTCAACGACTCGCCGGCATGATCTCCGACGATTGCCTCGCCGGTGACTTGTTGCCAGAGCGTCTGTGTTACGTCATCCCACATCACCAGATCGGAGTTGCGCAACAGCCCGGAGACCCCAAGCCGCAGCGTCTCGTCGCCGAACCGACGATCAAATGCCAATGCGGTGTTGCACAACGGGCAATAGGTGACCGCCACTGGAACATCTCCGAACTCGTCATTGACGATCTCGTGGCGTGTGAGGATGGAGAGTGGGTAGAAACGGGCGTCGTCGTCTATATCGACCAGCACTCCCGGTTCACGCCCGGCAATCCAGTCGCTATCGGATACTGGCTCAAACCCGGGTTCGTCGATAGGCCGAATGGCATCGCGAGGATCAGCCGCCGGGATTCCGACCAGGAGCTCGTTGAGATCGATAATCGTGTTCCCGAAATCGGTGTCCCAAGCGGCCTGCATCGAACGTAGATGATCCGGCACCGTATTTTCGGTCCTAGCCTCTTCGGCAGATGCCGCGGTGTCTTCGGTAGACAGGGCCGAACCGCACGCGCTGAGCACAATGCCAAGTGCCACAAGCTGGACGACGTGTCGCATCATCTCAATAGGTGAACGATTGCAAGTAGACAGATGTTTCCCGATGCCGGAAAACCGTTGGTTTGCTGACTATCCCGTGTGGACGTCGAGAAAGAGTGTTTGAGCGGAGCGCCCTACCCACCCTGTGGTGTCCCAGAGTGTGCCGGCGGCGACACCGCGCCCGAGATCGGCGTAATGGGAGACAGCTTCAAGGGCTACCCACTCGCCAACGGGATAACGGCCAATGTGGACAGTCAAGTCCGGATTCATGTACACCCATTTGTCGTTCAATTCTCGGGACACGCCGTTGCAGAAGTCGGCAACGGCGACGGCGCGTTGTGGCGGGGACGGCTCCTCGCCGGCAATGATGGGCTTTTTCATGCGAAGCCAGATTGCCCCAGGGCCCGTCGTGTGGAAGCCCCCGTAAATCTCGCGGAATTCGATTGCATTGCGATGAAACATCACCTTCCCAGCGTCTCCTACTCCCCATGGCTCATCCCCGCCCCGGACATCGGTGTCATCAGGCAGTCCCAGCTTCAGATCCGTTTGCTCCTGGCTGGGTGCTGGCCGATCAGCAGTGCGCAAACGTTGGATCACGGCCATCGCCAGCAGTTGGTCTTTGGGGTCGGTCACTTCGGCCCTCACGACTTGGATCTTCTTGCCCTCTCGGACCACCGTGGCATCGATAGTCAACGGCACTATCGGCACGACTCGGAAGAGCTCCACTGTGATGCGCGAGATTTCCATCGGAGTCAGGGTCGGGACCTTCTCCACATGGCCAACGATGAGGGCTGCAATGGATCCACCGTGTTGCCCTTCGTCGTACCAGCCGGCGTTCGACAACTGTGTCGACTCGTAGGTGTTGGGGTCGGAGGTGGGCAGGTAAACCCCTGGAGAATCCTGGTACATCGGGCCGGCACGGTACCGGGGTCCTGGTCACGGGCGAAATGTCGTATAACATCCCGGATCGTGACGAGTGAGGTGAGGACTGAGGACCCCGCTGGGGCGCGGCCGGTAATTCGAATCGGCCCAGCGCTGGTTCTGGCATCAGCCTTGGCATCGACACTCGGGATCGTGATTGCCCAATTCCTCGACGACATCGGGGACGGAATCATGGCAATCATCCTGGGTGGCGAGGCGGTGCTCTACAACAATCGTGTTGAGATCACGGGTGCCAGTGATCTGGCGTGGGCCGGTGGGTTTTTGCTTTGCCTGATCATCGGGTTCTTTGCGCTTTTCATCTACCCGACACAACGGGGTCATGGCGTTCCCCGTCTCATCCTGTTGTGGATGCTCCTCCATGTTCTCCGCCAGGCGCTCACACAGGCCGTGATGCTGCCGTTGGACGACGACAGCCAACTTTCCCTTGCATATGCCACGTTTGATGTGCCGCCAGGTCTCGATGTGGTCATCGCTGCGGCCGGAGCGGTCGGGTTGCTCTTGATCGCCCTTTCAGCCGCCTCCGCGTTCTTGGCCTTCACACCGCACAGGTCGCTGATATCGAATGGTCGGAAGCGTTTGACAACTGCGCTTTGGATCGCTGTGATTCCAGCCGTTGCTGCGGCCTTCCTCGCCATTCCGTTTTTCTTGTCCGGCGCTGACAGCGTCGTTATTCAATCTCTGCCGCTGACGGCGGTGATATTCCTGGCAACACTCGCCGCGGCACCTGGCACTACCACCGTCCAGGGTCCTGAGGACGAACGTATCACGCCGTGGCCGTGGGGCCTCGCAGCAACCCTCATCGTGATGTTGGTCTTCTACCTCGGCGTCCTTCAGGGCGGGGTCAGCCTCGACCCACGTCTGTGGGGCTAGACAAGAACACCGCAGTTGTGGTCACCGTTAGCGACGGTGTTTCCGCAGGTGTTCGCGAAGACGGATCGGGGGATGCCCTCGAGACGATTCTCACTGATGTTGGCTTCGCTGTGGGTCGTCGATTGGTTCCTGACGAGATGGATCAGATCGTCGAGGCAATCCGAGAATCAGCAGGTGATGCTGGGCTGATACTGACCACTGGTGGCACAGGTTTCGGTCCCCGTGACGTCACACCCGAGGCGACGGCTTCGATTCTCGAGCGTGAGGCGCCTGGTCTTGTCCATGTGATGATTTCGAAGGGTTTGGAGTCGACACCCATGGCTGCCCTGACACGCGCCCGAGCAGGCGACTTATCAGGGAGTCTTGTGATCAACCTGCCTGGGTCCCCAAAGGCTGCGACGGAGAGTCTCGAGGCGATTATTGACTTGCTTCCACATGCTTTGCAGCTTCTCTCAGGAGATACTCAGCACGACTGAGGGCGGCTGGTCGTAGGGCTCTTGGTTTCGCTACGGTTTGGCGACCCGACTCAGTTCTGAGGAGAACCATGAAAATCTCACAAGAGTTCGTTGTTTCGCGTTCACCGGCTGTCGTGTGGGACTTTTTCCAGGACGTTCCTTCGGTTGCACAGTGTCTGCCCGGTGCCGAGCTCGCCGGTCAAGACGACGATGGTGCGTACCAGGGAAAACTTTCCGCGAAAATGGGACCGATGACTGCCACTTTCGAGGGAACCGCCACCGTCACCCCGGACCACGAGGCGAAGTCAGCCACTATCGAAGGCAAAGGTGTCGACAAGCGGGGTGGCTCTCGTGGTCAGGTAAAAGTGGCGTACGCGCTGGCTGCTGAGAATCTCGGCACCAAGGTCACCATCGACGCTGACATCACCCTTTCTGGCCCTGCCGCACAGTTCGGACGAACCGGTTTGATCAACGAGATGTCGAAAAGACTCATCGTAGATTTTGTGGCATGTTTGGAGGCGAAACTCGAGGCCGAAACCGCGGAGGAAGCCGAAGCGGTCACAGCCACCGAAGTCAAAGGAATCTCGTTGTTCATTGCCGCGTTTTGGGCGTGGTTAAAAGGCCTTTTCAGCAAAGGCGGGGAGTGAAGCTCAGACTCCTCGGATTGGCGGCATTTGCTGCCGTGTTGCTCGGTGCCTGTGGTGGGGGGTCGGACGGCGGCGATGTCCTTGAAGGTGAAAACGTCGAAGTTCTCATGTTCGACGATCGCTTTGAATATACCGAGATCCGCATCCCGGTCGGTGGTTCCGTCAACTGGCTCGGCGCCGGGGCCAATTCACACAACTCAGTCGACGCCGACAACAAGTGGAGTACCGAGGAGGTGTGGGGGGATCTCGAGCAATTCGAGGGAGATTCGGCCATCCTCACCTACTCCGAACCGGGTGAGTATGTCTTCTTTTGCACATTCCATGGCAACGCAGACGGTTCGGGAATGGCCGGCAAGCTGATTGTGGAAGGTTGACGGGACCATCGGTATCCTGAACGGTGGAAACCACCGATTACCGCGAGCTCCCAAAGGTGCTTTTGCACGATCACCAGGTTCTAGCGTGTTCGGCAAACAAGTTGAGGTGGGTGTTAGGTCAGCGAGACCTCTTCTGTTGTCCCACCCTGGACCGACCACGCCCGTACCAAAGGACCGCCACCTAACCCCACCACCAGGTAGACCCAATCCGGATCGAGCGCAGCCCTCACATCTGTCGTGGACATCTCAGGTGATCCATCCGGATGTGAGTGAAACACACCTCCAAGATGCCAGCCATACGCCTCAGCGTCGACCAAGGCGTTGAGATGTTCCTGAGGAGGGATGGTATATCCAGTAGGCGATGACAGATCGTTCCCGGTCGGATAGACCCTGATGATCGCATCACCGTCCATCGCAACCAGCCCACACCCTTCGTTGGGTAGTTGACCCAGACAATGGTTGATGATCTGCTGTCGCAGGTCGTCAGGCAGGTGGACGACAGGTGTCGTCATAGTCCACAATCGCTGGAAGACGCTCGGGATCGCCACACGCCGCACACTCTGGGTCTCGGTTGACCGTGACAGTGAGAAAGTCCTGCTCCAAGGCGTCGTAAATCATGATCCGCCCGGAGAGCGACTCGCCGAGACCCAGCACCATCTTGATGGCTTCCATCGCCTGGATCGAGCCGACCACACCGGGAAGGACGCCGAATACCCCGGCTTCGGCACACGACGGGGCCAGTTCGGGTGGTGGGGGCAATGGATGAACACACCGGTAACAGGGTCCGTCGTAAGGCTGAAAGACCGACACTTGACCTTCGAAGCGGAAAATTGAACCGTGAACCACCGGAACCTGGAGATGCATTGAGACGTCATTGACCAGATAACGGGTGGGGAAGTTGTCGCCACCGTCCACCACGACGTCATAGCCCGACATCACATCAAGCGCGTTGGCAGCTCGAAGACGCTCCCGATGTGTGATCACTTTCACGTCGGGGTTGAGGGCGAGCAGTGTCTCCCTTGCCGATTCGACCTTGGGCATGCCGATCCGGTCCATGTTGTGGAGGACCTGTCGTTGCAGATTCGAGGCGTCGACGACATCGTCGTCCACGATGCCGATGGTCCCCACACCGGCGGCAGCCATGTAGAGCGCTGCTGGTGAGCCCAGACCACCGGCTCCCACCAGTAAGACGCGAGCATCGAGCAGTCGCAACTGGCCAGTTTCTCCCACCTCGGGAAGCCGAACGTGGCGGGCGTAGCGGGAGCGCTGATCGGCAGTCAATCCGCCGGGATCACCCCACGGATGGCCTTCGGCTTTCCATCGATCAAAACCACCAGCCAGAGATGACACATTCGTATACCCCATCTCGAGAAGTGCAGCAGTCGCCAATGCCGACCGGAAGCCGCCGGAGCAATAGACCACAAGAGATTGTTCGGTGTCAGGCACAACAGATGCGATGTCGCGCTCGAGGACACCTCGTGAGACGAAATGGGCGTCCGGGATGGCGCCTTGAGAGTGCTCATCAGGCTCTCGGACATCGATGAACGTCGCTTCTTCCAATTGGTCGCGGGCGGTGCTCGGGTCGATCTCAACGATCCGGGAGCGGGCTCGGTCCACCAGGTCGCGGTAGCTGACGCGATGGCCGTTCACTCGTGGGCCCCTGCTGGATCGATGGCGGCCGGGTCGATCTGATAGCGGTTGAAAGCGTCCTCGACCATCGACGCAGGGATGTGTCCTTGTTTGGAGAGAGTGGTGAGTGCGGTCGCGACAATCGTTCCCGCATCGGTTTCGAAGAACCTGCGTAGAGCATGACGTGAGTCGGATCGTCCGAAACCGTCGGTCCCTAGCGTGGTGAGGCCACGAGGCACCCACTTTGCCACCTGATCGGGAACAAGAGTCATGAAGTCGGTGACAGCAACGACCGGGCCATCGACGGCGGCGAGGTTTTGGGTGATCTGAGGTGATTGCGGCGGTGACTCCGGATGGAGACGGTTCCAGCGTTCGACGGAGAGGGCCTGCTCACGGAGCTTCTTGTACGAGGTGACCGACCAGAGCTCGGCCCCTATTCCATAATGCTGAGCGAGTTCTGCGGCGGCCTTCCGAGCAGCCAAGTTGGCAGTCCCTGAGAACAGGATGGCCAGATCGCTTGATGTTCCATCTGGTGCCGCGGCGTATCGATATATGCCGTCGATGATTCCCTGATCTGCGCCATCAGGTTTGGCCGGCTGGGCGAAATTCTCGTTGTAAAGCGTCAAGTAATAGAAGATGTCGTCGGGATCGTCCCCATACATTCGTTCTAGCCCGTGTTCGATGATCGTCCCAACCTCGTAGGCAAACGCCGGGTCATATGCCTGGCAGACGGGGAACGTGGAAGCGAGTAGAAGACTATGACCGTCCTGATGCTGAAGACCTTCGCCTGCGAGGGTGGTACGGCCCGCGGTGGCCCCGAGCAGGAACCCTCTTGCCCTGGCGTCGGAGGCGTTCCAAATCAGGTCACCAACGCGCTGGAAACCAAACATCGAATAGAAGATGAAGAACGGGACCATCGGTACACCCCGCGTGGCATATGAGGTTGCGGCAGCCGTCCAAGAGGCGAGCGATCCCGATTCGGTGATTCCCTCCTCGAGGATTTGCCCGTCCTGGGCTTCGCTGTAGGAAAGAAGCATCGCCGCGTCGACTGGCTCGTATAGCTGTCCTTTCGGCGCGTAGATCTTCAGTGCTCTGAACAATGAGTCCATACCGAATGTGCGTGCTTCGTCGGGGACGATGGGGACAACATGTTCACCAAAGTCTTCGGCCCTTGCCAGGTTGCGGAGGAGTCTGGTGAATGCGGACGTGGTTGATGCCTCCACCTTCCCCGAGCCGGCGTAGACGTCTGCGTAAACGTCAGGCGGCGGGAGAGTGAGTTTGACGGTGGGCCGAACCACACGTTCGGGGACAGGTCCCCCCAGCTCCTGTCGTCTTGCCTGGAGATATTCGTACTCAGGCGTGCCTGCTGCCGGGCGAAAGTACGGCGGTATCGAGTCGCCCGCCAGAGACTCAGCAGGGATCTCGGTTTGAAGATGGAGCGTCTCCCGGAGATCGAGCAGCTGTTTGTTGGTTAGCTCCTTGATCGAGTGCGTGGCGTTGCGACCCTCGACGTCGGGACCCAAGGTCCAGCCTTTGATGGTCTTTGCCAGGATGACCGTTGGTTTCCCATTGTCGAGCTCCGTGGCCACCTTGTAGGCGCCATAGACCTTTCGGAAGTCGAGGCCACCACGACGCAACGCCCACACCTCTTCATCGGACATTTCGTTTACTAGTTCTTTGGTGCGTGGGTCTTTGCCAAAGAAATGGTCGCGTACGTATGAACCGTCCTCAGCCTTATAGCGCTGGTACTCGCCGTCGACCGTCGAGTTCATCACGTTCACCAAAGCGCCTTCGGTGTCCCTGGCGAGAAGAGCGTCCCAGCCACTGCCCCAGATCACTTTGATGACATTCCAGCCAGCACCACGAAACACAGCTTCCAATTCGGTGATGATCTGGCCATTGCCCCTTACCGGCCCGTCAAGGCGCTGCAGGTTGCAATTGATCACCCAAGTCAGGTTGTCGAGCCCTTCTCTGGCCGCCAACGAGATGGACCCAAGTGTCTCCGGTTCATCGGTCTCGCCATCACCAATGAAACACCAGACTCTGGAGTTGCTGGTGTCGTCCAACCCCCGGTCGTCGAGGTATTTGTTGAACCTGGCGTGATAGATGGAGTTGATGGGGCCCAGACCCATCGACACTGTTGGGTACTCCCAGAAGTCAGGCATCAAGCGGGGATGGGGGTAGGAAGAGAGGCCGTCACCGTCGATTTCGAAGCGAAAGTTGTCGAGATGTTTCTCGTCGAAACGTCCCTCGAGAAATGCCCGCGCATAGATGCCGGGTGCTGCGTGACCCTGGATGTAGACGTGATCGCCGCGGCCCACAGCGTTTTTGCCTTTGAAGAAGTGGTTGAAGCCGATCTCATACAGGGTGGCGGAGGACGCAAACGTCGACAGGTGCCCGCCAATGCCCTTCTCGCGATGGTTGGCCTTCACTACCATCACAGCGGCATTCCATCTGACAAAACGGCGAATTCTTCTTTCTAGGTGCTCGTCGCCTGGGAATTCAGGCTGGTCCTCGAGTGGGATGGTGTTGATGTATGGGGTCGTCACCGCGCCAGGAACACCCAATCGTTTCTCGTGCGCTCGCTCCAGGAGCTTGGCCAGCAGATATCGAGCACGTACGGGCCCATGCTCCGCTGCCACCGCGTCAAGGGACTCAATCCATTCCTGCGTTTCAACTGGGTCGGCGTCGGGCAACTGGTGGACGTATTCGTCGCCGAGAGTCTCTCCGAGATCGCCTGCCATATCAGCCAGGTTAGTTAAGCGGTGATTTTGGTTCTCAGCCTCGGACTGAGCCACGGCACAATGGTCTTAACCAGTCTGACAGGAGCATCGAGTTGGGGGGTGTGACCGGTGTCCTCCAGTTGGATTAGATCCCAATCGGGACGTAGCGAGCACAGCCACTCGACCGCTGTCGGAGAGACGATCTGATCTTCGATCCCGTGAATAACCAAGGTGGGAGCCTTGATTTTCCGGATGGTGTCAACGAAGTCACGAGGACGTCGGAAGAGTGCGCCGATAGAAGATGCCGTCAATGGGACGGCTTGTTCCGCCCAGGGGAATTTGCGGCGTCTCTCAGCGAGCGCCACAAAGCTCTCAATCATGTCGACCGGGATTCGACTGGGCTTGTATGCCACAGACGCCAATGTCAACTTCACCAACTCTTCAGAGGTGTAGCGGTTGAGTAGATAACGAGAGGTCAATACGCCGAGGCCGGGGGTCGCCTGGATGACTAGACGTCGTGCAGTCGGCCAGTGAATTCGGGGATCTCCCAACCGAGGCGGTGTCGCCGGCGAGACCAACACCAGGTTGTCCACTGTTTCGGGATAGCGCCCAGCGATCATCTCAGCCACTAGCCCGCCCAGCGAGTTGCCGAGCAGGGTGGTCGAATCGGCAAATTCGGCGGCAAACGCTCGGATCGCGTTGACCTGTGTCTGCAGACTCCAATCGGGTCCTGGTGGTGAGAGACCAAAACCGGGGAGATCGAGGGCGATGACATGAGCGTGCTTGGCGAGTCTGGGCCCTGTCGCTTCCCAATTGGCGAGCGAGCCACCGAGACCGTGAATCAGGACGATCGTGTCTCCCGATCCGCCGTAGTCCCTCCAATGGAGAGGGCCGGCCGCCGTGTTGATCAGACTCTGCATCGGCCGGAGAGTACCGACCGTTGGAGCCCACCCAACCGTCATTAGAGTCCTCGACTCACCAAAGGAGCGTCTACTGGCTGACATTCTCAAGGTCTCCGACCTGGTCAAACATTTCGGCGACCTCACAGCGGTCGACGGTGTCAGTTTCTCCATCGCCGAGGGGGAGACCTTTGGCTTGCTCGGCCCCAACGGTGCTGGGAAGACCACGTCAATTTCAATGATTTCCGGTCTCCTCGAACCAGATTCAGGAACCGTGTTTGTTGCCGGTGAGTCGGTAACCACTTCGTCGACGAAAGCCAAGTCTCATATCGGTTTGGTTCCCCAGGAGTTGGCCATCTACCCGGATTTGACCGGTGAAGAGAATCTTCGCTTCTTTGGTCGGCTGTATGGAATGGGTCGGGATGATCTCGCGATCCGTGTCGACGAAGTACTCGACATTGTCGGGTTGAGTGATCGTCGCAATGATCTCACCAAAGAGTACTCCGGCGGAATGAAGCGGAGGCTGAACATCGGCATCGGTCTGCTCCACAAACCCCGGCTGTTGATCCTGGACGAGCCGACCGTGGGAGTCGATCCACAGTCACGGAACGCCATTCTCGAGTCAGTAGAGAGCTTGTCCGACGAAGGGATGGCTGTCCTCTACACCACCCACTACATGGAGGAGGCTGAGCGTCTTTGTGATCGAGTGGCGATCATTGATGAGGGGAGAATCCAGGCTGAGGGGACTAGACGAGAGCTGGTCTCGTTGGTCGGCGAAAAGGACAAGGTCGCCATCATCGGTTCCGGAAGTCTTGGTTCGTCTGTAGAGCCCGTTTCTCGGCTCCCTGGCATCTCCGAGGCATCCTCTTCCGAGCACCGACTGGACGTGCTGACCGAAGATGCGTCTTCGGTTCTACCCAGCTTGCTCATGGCGGTGACCAACTCGGGCGGTGTGATCACTGGTGTCGAAGTGACTGAGCCCAACCTAGAGGCAGTATTTCTTCATCTAACCGGAAAGGCGCTGCGAGATTGATGTGAGCGCCGCTGTCCTCATTGCAGTCAAAGACCTCAAACTCCGGATACGAGACCGCTCGTTCCTCATCCTCGGAATCGTTGCCCCTCTCACACTTGCGTTGATATTCAACGTTGTCTTCGGCAACACGTTTGACGCAAGCACCGGGCTTGGGCTCGAATTAGGGGTCGTCGACCTGGATAAGTCCGAAGCTTCTCGAGGACTCAGCCAGCTCCTCGAGGCTCAAGAGGATGGGCTCCTCACTTTGACGAGATTTGACTCTGTGGTCATGGCAGAAGACGCTATAGGGGACGGGGAAATCAACGCCTTTTTCTTGTTTGAGGATGACTTCAACCAGAGTGTCACGTCCAATCAGACAGCCACTATCTATGTCGTTGGTGATGTCGATGCTCCCACGTCGACACAGATCGCAGTCGGTTTCGCAGAGAGCTACGGGACAAGTCTCGACGCTGTTCGCATCGCTGTGCTGACCACTGTTCAGCTGACCGACGCTCCGCCCACCGGGGATACTCTGAGCGCGGCCTTCTCCTATCAATTCACAGACGTCGACGCGGCCACGCGTCAGCTTGACGGAACGACCTACTTCGCAGCAGCCATGGCAGTTTTCTTCCTCTTCTTTACTGTGCAATTTGGCGTTTCGGGACTGCTCGAGGAGGAGCGGCTGGGAACCCTCGACCGTCTGATGGCCGCGCCGATACAAAAGACATCCGTGGTCGGAGGTAAAGCGATCCTCTCCTTCGCCCTCGGGATCATCTCGATGGGCGTAATGGTTGTGGTCACCTCAATTCTCATGGGAGCGGTTTGGGGAGCTCCGCTCGGAGTACTGCTACTGGTTGTAGCCGGTGTTTTGTCCGCGGTCGGGATCATGGGTCTGGTTGCTTCGGTCGCCAAGACCCCCGAAGGCGCCGGCAACCTCGGAGCGATAATCGCAGTGGTCCTCGGGATGCTTGGTGGGGTCTTCTTTCCCATCGGTCAGGGAGACGATCTGCTGTCCAAGCTCACCTTCCTCACCCCACACGCCTGGTTGATGCGCGGTCTCGGCGATCTCGCTGATGGGGCCCCCTGGACGGCCGCTTTGCCTGCCACCGGGGCGATCATGGTGTTCGCCGTCGTCTGCGGCGCCATTGCCTGGGTGTTTCTTCGGAAAAGGCTGCAGCGATGAAACCCTTTTCGATCGGCTGGGTGAACATTCGGCGCATGCTGCGAGAGAGGTCGAACATCTTCTTCGTGTTCATCTTTCCGCTAGCCATCATCCTCCTGGTGGGTGTTCAGTTCGGCGGCGACTTTGATCCGGCGGTCGGCCTGTACCTGGCTGATGACGGTGAGATCGCAGAGGCAATTGCTGCTGAATTGGAAGCCGACGAGTCCTTAGAAGTCCGCCGCTTGGAGTCAGAGGATGACCTCATCGCGGCCGTCGAAAGGGGCAGTGCCCAAGCCGGCGTCTTCTTGGAGGGCGGGATGGATGGTCAAGTCGCTCAGGGTGAACTTGTTGTTGTTGGCCTTGTCACGCGGCCTGATGGTTTCGGGCCACAGCTCGAGTCTGTGATCAGGGCGTCAGTCGCGGAGGTGATGAAGCCTATTGGTGCGGCACAGTTTGTGAGCGGCGAGACGGGGATCCCATTTGATGAGACAGTCGGCATTGCCACCTCTAACGCCGACATCAGTCCCGGTGTGGAAGTTGATGTGTCGGCCGTCGGCGAAGCTCTGTTTCCTCAGACGCTGGGCCGATTCGATTTGGGAGCCGCCCAGCAATTGGTGCTCTTCACATTCTTGACGGCATTGGCCGGTTCAGCGGCCTTGATCCTGACTCGTCAGCTGGGTCTCAGTCATCGCATGCTCTCCACGCCCACTTCTGTGGGCACCGTGGTTGCGGGTGAGTCGTTGGGAAGGTTTGGTGTCGCGCTGTTTCAGGGCCTGTACATCATGGGGTTCACCCTTGTCATCTTTGGGGTCAATTGGGGGAATCCACTTGGTGCCATGCTCATCATCTTGACTTTCTCGGCAGTTGGCGCCGGCGCGGGCATGTTGATGGGGGCAACATTCAGCAACGATCAGCAGGCGAGCGGGGTAGGGGTGGTGATCAGTCTTGGCCTTGCCGCACTCGGCGGCTGCATGCTGCCGATCGAGCTCTTCTCGCCAACACTTCAGAAGGTGGCCCACATCACACCACACGCCTGGGCCCTTGACGGGTTTGCCGAACTCGTGCGTCGAGACGGCAATACGTCGGACATTCTTCCCGAGTTGGGGGTGCTGACCGTCTATGCGACAGTGCTACTCGTTCTGGCCGGCTGGCGTCTGCGCGTGGCTATCACACGTCCGTGATGGTTGAATGAGGTGATGGAAGACGAGCGCAGGCGGTTCGGGGTCGGTCGGATCATCACGTCGATCGGGGCGATTTGGTTCGGCCTGTTCTTCGCAGCCAACGCGGGCCTTTTTGGAACCAACCAGTTCACGACGGTGATTCAGGGAATGGGAGCCTTCTTCCCAATAGCGATGATGTTTACAGGGCGGGTCATCAGAAGACGTGAGAAGCGAAGAACCATCGACAGCGAAATCGAAGAGCTGACACGACCATCGCCTAGATCCCCTCAACGTCCGAGTCGGCCCCCAGCCCCAGTGACTATTGAAGAACTGGCCGATGCCGTGAAATTCGAGGAGCCAGAAGAGCCCCCCGAACCCACCAATATCGAGCCCACGCCTTTGCCGACACCGATCGATCCAAATCTCGAGACGATGACATCAGAGGAGATGGTCGCCGAAGCCCGAAAAAAGCTTGCCGGCGATCAGTAGCTAGCTATCGAGGCCTAAGGCGGCGAGCTGACGTGCTTGTCTGATTTCGAAGGCGAACTTCGACCTTCGCATCAGCACGTCCTGGTCGTCATCGATCAGGCCGCGGTTGGATGCCAGTTGCAAGGCTGACTTGAAGAGAACCTGGCTGGCGCTTTCTCCCGAGATCAGTCTGTCTTCGATGCGGTACATGCGGGCTCTTGCGAGGCAGGCCTTGAGGAACTTCTTCTCGTCGAAAGAGCCGCTCAGAGCATCCAACTCATCCCCAACAACCTGGTAGCCATCGAGGATGGGAAGCACGGCCCATGATGCGACGGGGTTGCCCATGTTGGCTATCACACCGAGGGCCCCAGAGGTAGTGAGTGTGGTCTTCCAGTCGGGAACATCGAGTCTGATGTCGGCTGTGGTGTGATCGAGAAACCTCTCTTTCTCCGGAAAGAAGAACTCGAACTTGAGAAGATCTCGCAACTCGAGCATGCGATCGGTCGCTACTTCAGGGTCGCGAGAACCATCTTCGATCATCGAGGTCAGTGCCATCTCAGCGATCGCCCTACCTACGAAGAAGTGGACCACCACGTTGCGGTAATACGAAACCCGGATCATCTGGTCGTCTTCGAGCCAGTAGACGGTACGACCCACCGCCTCGTGGCTGGATACGTTTCCGTGTTCGCCAAGCCAGGTCAGGATGCCCGCCACATGGGTTGGATCTGCAAGGTCGGTGTCGTCCGTCGTCGGGAGGTGACGGGCTGAGATGAATCGCGTCAGGTCGGCGCAGGCCATAGCCAGTTCATCGGCCGTTTTCGCGCTACCCCGCGCCGCAAGCAGGACGATGCTCACCACTGCCGCCGGTGTGATCGGGGTCACCTGGCCAATCCGATACATGACTTCGAATGAGAGCTTCTGAAGCCCAAGCGAGGTTTCTTCGTTGGTGTCGATGGCGCCAACGACCGAGGAGACGGAAACGGGCTCTCCAAACCGGATGTGGATGTCGCCGTAGCGGTGACGCAGCGAACGCACCGCTTTCAGCAGCCAGCTCAGGGACTCCTTTTCTTTGCCCCGTCCCTGTGCTTCACGGGCATAGTCGGGAACATCCTGGATCTGGTCATAGGCGATCGAGACAGGGATGAGCTTGATGTCTTCCGCTTTACCCCGGTGCTGGGAGTCGACCACGTAGTTGAGCATTCCGAATCGAGGCGGCCGTAATTTTCCGGATCTTGACCTTCCGCCTTCGAGATACCACTCGAGGGGGAAACGCTTCTCGACTAGAAAATCGATGTACGCACCTAAGACAGCCTTGTAGAGAAGGTTGTCTCTGAAGGACCTTCGAATGAAAAAGACACCAGTGCGTCGCATCAGCGGGCCTAGCGGGAAAAAGTCGAGATTGATCCCGCCCGCGGTGTGGTTGGGCGGCAGATCGTTTTCCCAGAGCATGTACTGAAGACTTAGACGATCGAGATTCGAGCGATGTGAGGGCAGGAATACCACCGGATTGGTGTTTCCTAGGTCTGCGATCTTGGTCACCTGATCCGCTTGGTACTTGATCTCGCCGTAACCCTGTCGGTACAGCGCACGAATTGCACCAGCTATGAGGTCGATTACATAAGGAGAATGAGTGGCCGCCATCTCATGTAGATATTTCTCAGCGGTCTTCAGTGCTTCGACTTGGTCGATGTTTTGTTCGTCCGCAATGGTGTTGATGGTTTCGACGAACTCGCGTCGACTCAGGATCTCCGCCGAAACAAATCGGGGGATCTTGTAGCGGTTGCCTCGCAATTTGCGCTCTGCCTGGTCGAGGACTCGCCAGGCCCTTCGGGTCACGAACGAGACCACTCCGTCGACTTCATTGGATTTCTCGTAGTCGGACGCCAAGTCGATTGTTCCTGCACCGGCTGCAGCGATGAGTTTGATCCGGCTTGGTCGAACGGTGCGGATCCAGTAGGCGCGGAGTCCTTTCGGATCCCGGGGGTCGCCGGGTTTGAGGGCGTCAGACCACCCCACTGAGCGGCGGCGCGATTTCTTCTTGGGTGCCATCCACACCACACGAACTGGGATCAAGAACGCCTCGCTCTCTCCGCTGATCAATTTGGCTAAACGGTCTTCGTCGCCTCCGCGTCCTCGGCGCGATGAAGCAATTCGGATTGTCTCGAAATCGTCGCCGACGTGAGACCCAATCCACTTCGACAGCAATCGCTCCTCCAAGTCGGTTGCAACGTCTAGGACGTAGACGACGTCTGCTGGTTTGGGGCCGGTGAGAAGGGCAAGGTCTTGCGGAGAGTGCGTTGACACCTCGCCACTCTATTTCACTGGCAGAATCCGGTGCGTGCGTGTTGTGATTCAGCGAGTTCTGGAGGCCTCCGTCAAAGTCGGCGAAGATGTGGTGGGTGCAATTGGCCCTGGTCTGTGCCTGCTGGTTGGTGTCGAACCAGATGACAGTGCAGCTGACGTAACGACGGTCGTGGAAAAGACAGTTGGTCTTCGCGTCTTCGCGGATGATGACGGAAAGATGAACCTCTCTTTGGCCGACGTCGGTGGTGAGGTTCTGGTCATAAGCCAATTCACGCTTCTTGCGGATATGCGGCGGGGGCGTCGACCGTCGTTCACCGGCGCCGCCGCGCCCGAATCGGCAGCACCGCTGGTCGATAACATGATTTCGGGATTTGCCGATAGGGGCCTATCGACAGCGTCCGGCGTCTTCGGAGCCAAAATGGATGTATCGCTGGTCAATGACGGCCCGGTAACTCTGATTCTGAATGTCAGGGGAGGTCAGTTGGTCTGAGAGCGTCGTGTAGGTGTTTCTGGATCAGAACCGCACTCAACCCAATTGAGAGTCCTATCAACAGTGGGCCTGCCGGTAGTCCCCAACCAGTGGGTAGATCCTTCGAAGCCCAGATCACGGCAAATATGTTCAAGGCACCAATGGCGACCAAAGCAGCAATACCTGAGGCACGACTCACCAGAGCAGCCACGATGATCACGACGATGATCGGGATGAACACTGTTGGCCAAGCTGCCGCAAGTACGCCTGCCGAAATCCCCAAACCCTTGCCGCCCTCGAACCCGTACCAGACGTTGTATACGTTGGCGGCTGTTGCAGCCACGCCGGCTACAACTGCTCCCGCCTCGCCGGCAAGGGTTGCGCCCACGGCGACGGAGCCGGCACCTTTGGCGATCTCCATCAAGAGAATCAAAACCGCCAGTGGTAAACCGCCGAGACGGCGGGCATTGTTGGTCCCAGGGTTTCGAGAGCCATCGCGACGCAGGTCGACACCCCAAAGTCGGCCGAGAGCGACCGCGGTGGGCAGTGAGCCAACCAGGTAGCCAGCCACTCCGGCGATGAGGATCAACCGTTCACCTGGTTCTGGCCAGGTTCGCAGAATCGAAGAAAGTCACACGAGCCACACCATGTCCCCGGCTGTTCCCCAAAGCCGTCCTCTTTCATTTGAGTGGTAAGAGCGGAGAGAGTCTGTCTGGCCTCGCTAACCCAATTGACGTCTGCTTGATGGGAGACAACGTTGAGACCACCACCTAGATAGACGAAGGAAACGTCTACTTGCTCGGGTGAGGGCAGACCGAAGTCAACATCGTTGACGGCTATGGCGTACGCCTGGAGCTGGACGAGACGCGATGGGTCCGAGCTTGGTCGCCCACTCTTGAAGTCGACGACCTCCCAATGGCGACCCTCGCAATAAACCGCGTCGATGCGACCGCGAATCCGATAGCCGTTTTCCAGCTCGAACCCGAATGGGACCTCGATGAGGTCAGCCGTTCGGTTCGCATAGGTGGACTCGAGGTACGCGTCATAGGCCCCCACACCGCTGTCACCATCCGGCACGTCATACAGGTCGGGCGTCATCTCGTCGAACGGCACCTGGCCCTTCTGGTGCAACTCGATCTGTCGATGTACCTGGGTCCCTCTGGTTGCTGCCGGGTTTGGCCGTCGCGGTAGCGGATCGACATCGGTCCAGAAAAACCGTTTTGGGCATTGCGACATGGTTACCAGACCGGTGACCGAGACAGTGGAAGGTTCCGGTGTGTCGTCGGTGACGGCTGGCTCGGCAAGGTTGAACAGCCTCTGGTTGATGTTGTCCACCATCTGTTTGTAGTCCTCTTCGACTCCTGCGTCGCTGGCTAGCGTCTCAATCGTTTTCGGATCCGCCATTGCCATCCGGAGTCCGTGCGCCCAGCCGTCGGCAAACAAGGGGTCGGGAGCGGCATCCTCTGATGTCGATCGGAGCAGCTCGGGACGCTCGCCAAGAATGGTGATGCCGTCGTTGACAGCGACTCTATGGGTTGCGACCAAGTCAAAGAGCTCAGACGGCTCTTTTGGTTCTTTCGAAGGCTCGGGGAGTCCGTACCAGAATGCTCCGGAGAGAATGAGACGTCTTTTTGCTCTGGTTACAGCGACATAAGCGACGCGCCATTCCTGCGCGTAGTGCCGGTCTCTCAGAAAGTCGTCCCGGTCTTTCCTTTCGCCCGGGAGCTCACCCATGGCCGAGTCGATACGCATGTCTATCGGTAGATGCTCGGCGAACCGGATGGGGTCGGGATGCTGTTGCGTCCCACTGGGAAAATTGCCTTTGGTTACAGCAGGGATCGCCACGGTGTCCCATTCGAGGCCTTTGGCCCGATGGACGGTCACCAGGGTGACTGCGTCCTCCCCGGATAAACGTGCCGAGTCGAGCTCATCGGCAGGCTCGTCCTCCATGGCATCGAGGTAATCGAGGAATGCTCCCACCGAGGGCCGGCCTTCCAAGGGGCTCCAATCCTCGGCGAGATCGAGAAGCCGGTAGATATTCAGTCTCGCAGTCAGCCGCGGATTCGGAGGCAAAGCATCGATGTCTTGCCACGCTCGCGTTCTGTCGAGGATGAGTCGACACGTTTCGATCAGGGTGAGACCTTGGCTTTCGGCCAGCAACTCGCGGTATACGACGGCAAACCGGTCAAACGCCGCAACAGCCTCGGGCCGCAGACCTTCGATTCGGTCCGCACCCTCAATCGCCTCGAGCAATGTAATTGGCTCCGGTTCCTCGGCATCATCCTCAACGGATCCCGCCACCCAACGTGTCAGTGGTGCGATGTCGGCCATGCCAAGGCTGTATCTGGAGCCAAAGAGTATCTGCATGAGTGTTGCTGAATCCTCCGGGTGTTCGAGGGCAGTTAGCCACGCTCGAATGTCCGCAATCTCGGGTACAGCGAGCAGACCCCCGATATTGGCCACCTCCAGCGGGATGTCGTGGCGACTCAGAGCATCCACCACCACAGCGAAGTCCTTGTTCTTGCGGAAGAGGATCGCCATGTCCGCCCAGGCGAGACCGTCTTCGTGAAGACGTTCGAAGGTCCCGGCAATCCACTCGGCTTCTTTCAACGCGTCGCCGGCCCAGTATGTGACTACCTCGCCGGGTGCGTCCCGATCGGCAGCCTCGAGCTCGTTAGCCGCGGCGTTTGCCTTTGTTCGGACCACATTGGCGATATCGAGTATCGGCTGGGCCGAGCGCCGGTTGAGAGTGAGCTCCTTTTGATGTACCGGGGTGTCGCCGGGCCCTCGAAAATGGTCCGAGAACAGCTCAAAATTTTCCCCTGAAGCTCCTCGCCATTCGTAGATTGTCTGGTCTTCATCCCCAACAGCGATCACCGGGAAGGCTCCGGTGAAGATCTGTGTCAGCAGGACCCGCTGAGCCGGGTTGGTGTCCTGATATTCATCAAGCACCACAGCTCGGTAGCGATCACGTATCGTCTCGCCCAGTTCGGGATACTCGGATACCACCCTTGAAGAGAGCGTCACTAGGTCGGAATAGTCCACCACCTTGAGCCGACGCTTGTCCGCGGAGTATTGCTCGAGCGTTTCCGCCATTTCTTGACGGGCTTGCCACACCTCGTCGTCGTGCCGATGGGGTTCGATCAGAATGTCGCCTGGAGTGAGAAGGTGGTCGCCCAGCCGGTCGCCGAGACGTCGGATCCGATCAAGAGTTCTGGATTGAGTGATGTCGAGGTACTGGTAAGACCGGTGATGGAACGTGTCTGTGAGCAGTTGGCGGGAGAAAGTCGGTGTGATCACCTTTGCTCGATTGTCCACACCCGCTAGCGGTCCAAACTCGGCAAGGATTTGGGCGGCGAACCCGTGATACGTGTGAACCTCGACCTGTCGCCCCGGTTCGACATCCTGTCCGAGTATCTGTCGTACCCGATCGGCAAGTTCGGCTGCTGCCTTGTTGGTGAATGTGATCCCGAGGATCTGTTCCGGTTCGATGCCGTGGCCTTCGACGAGACCCGAAATCACCATCGCCACCGTGGTCGTCTTCCCGGTCCCCGCACCCGCTCTGACCCTGATAGTCGCCAGACCGAGGTCGAGGATGTCTTGCTGCTCGGGCGACGGGATCAACTTCATGGAAGGTACGCCCCTTTGCCTTCCGGCCATGCCGGACAGGACAGTCGAAAGTTGCAACGTTGGCACTGGCGTCCAACTTTGGGTGACCAATCTTCGGTGCGAATCGATGACGTGATTTCAACCATTTCGAGTGCGATCTTGTCGATGCCGTTGAGGTCGAAGTCCCTGGTAGAGACTGACTTCGTGGCGGCTCTCGGGTACCAAAGTTGGGCCTGGACCACTTCGCCGCCATCCTGGGCAACGGCCGATGCATAGAAGCCGAGCTGGATGGAGTCGGCTGCGTCAGCCTTGTTCATGGCGGTCGTTGATGTCTTGTAGTCCACAACTCTCAGCCCGTAGGAGGTCTGTTCCAAACGATCGATGAAGCCAACCCACTGGACGTCATCGATGACCATGGTCACTTTCTTTTCGAGCTCGATCGGGAAACCGTCTCCATTTGGCCAGTTCTCGTAGAGTCGTGTGATCGCCTCCTCCGCCTTGCTCTGCCATGCGGTGTTCAATGCAGGTGTGCCGAAGTCGGCCGTCCGCCAGGTGAGGTCGACGAAGTGGAGTGCCCGTTTCAAGTCGGCGTGGACCTTTCCCGTCCCCAAGATCTCCCTTTCGGCGCCCTCGAGGGCGTCGTGGACCAGTGTTCCGAAGTGGGCGTAAGGCCCACTGGCGTCACCAAGACGGAGACGGCGTTCCAGGGCGTATTGGCGCGGGCACCTTTTGTAGCTCTCGGCTTGGCTGGGGGATAGGCGGAAGACGTCACCGACGATCGGTTGGTCGGGTCCAGTTGCTGCGCTGCCGGCAAACGATCGTGGATCCCACCATGGTTCGGGCGGACTGGCGAGGACTGAAGTCGCAGCTAACCGCTCTGTGACGGTCTTTTCCGGGTCGAGCAAGTCCCGACGGAGGGCGGTCTCCGCCTCGATCAGGGTCACAGGCTCGCGATTCTGCTCCGGGGGAAGACCGATATCGGCGAGTTTGCCGGCGCCAGAGGCCGCGACGATGAATCTGGATGGTCGTCTCTCTCCCTGATCTACGCCGGCATCGGTAGCGGTCCACACCACACGCAGCCGGGCACGGGTCATCGCTGTATACGCCAGTCGCATCTCTTCTTGGAGTTGGAACAGATGCTGGGCGAGGGGATCGGTTGTGCGCTCCGGTGAGAGCAGTTCGGGGCGGAGCATCCGTCGGCTTCGTCTCAGGTCAGGGAAAACACCTTCGACTGCGTTGGCGATGAACACAACATCGAACTCCAACCCTTTTGCCTGATGGAGTGTGGTGAGCGTCACCCTGTCATCGACAGATCGATGGGAGAGGAGTGGTGTCGCTTCGAAGCCTTCGTCTTCCGTCAACTCGAAGAACCGAGCAAGGCTGAGATCAGGATCCCGTTCGGCCTGCCGACCGAGGGCCTGGGCGAAAGCGGCCCAAGCCTTCCGCCATTCGACTCTGGTGGCGTCCGAGACGATGGCCGGAATGCCGTCGAGATGGGTCCAGACTTCCCAGAAACCGTCAATCGCACTTTGTGCGGTAGCCCAGCTGGCATCCGAGAGCAACGTCTTGAGGCCAACCAGGTCGGGCAGTTTTTCCTCGACAACATGAGCCCATGCCGCCCATGTCCGTCGTCGTGTCCTCAACAAGTCTCGCTCTTGGCCGAGCCCAAGACCAACAACCGGACCGAGGAGAATACGTCGCATCGCCCGATCGGCGTCGGAGGCCTGCAACGGCGAGGTGATCGGAAGGCTGGCTCCGTGGACTGAGGCGATGACGAGATCTGCGAACACACGCACCGCCGGGTGGTCGACCAGACGACTGGCGGGGGGATCGTGGGGCACACCGCGACGGTCGAGTGCCCGCGACAATTCGCTGATCAGCTCCTTCTTCGAACGGACAAGAACTGCGATCGCCGACAGATCGACATTGTCGACTCGAACGGAGTGCTCGACTTCTCTTGCTATCCACTCTGCTTCGGCGGTCTCCTGGTCGAAAATATATGTCTCGGTTCGCCCTTCGTGAGGCGCCGGTCTGACCGGACCGGCCGCTCCGGGCAACTCTCCGCTGGAGACAACGGTCAGGGCCGAGCTGAGAATCCCAGCAGGTACACGAAAACTCTCGGAGAGAACGATCCGTTTCGATTCGGAGTGGGAATCGGTGAAATCGGCCACGTTGCGGAGCTCCGCTCCCCGAAATGAGAAGATTGATTGGTATGGATCCCCGGCGACGGTGAGGTTGGCGTTGTTTTCGGCGATCAGACCTGCGAGTTTTGCTTGTGCGGGGCTGGTGTCCTGGTACTCGTCGACAAGGACGTACTTGAACCGATCCACCAGTTGGCGACCCACACCAGTTTCGATCAAATCGATTGCCGTGGTCAGCAGCGTTCCGTAGTCGGTCCGCCCCGATTCGGTGAGGTGAGCGAGGTAGCGGCGATATAGGCCGGGGATCCCACTCCAGTCGCTACGCGAACGGGCTCTTGTTTCCAGTTCGTCTGGTGTTAGTAGACGTTCGGAGCAACGCATCAAGAAGTCGGCCACCTCAGCGGCGAAGGCAGGTGTTCCCAGGATTCCCCGGTAGGTGATCGGCCAAGGGGCTGGATCTTCCGCCGCCAGGATCTCAGACACCACCCCAACCTGCTCGGGTGTGGTCAGTGGCACCAACCGTTCACCATCGGTTGCTGCCTCGATGAGACGAAGTGCCAGCGAGTGGAACGTGGTTGTGTCCACCGGGATTCCGGTGGCCCCGATTGAATCTTCGATTCTTCGGGCCAGGTCGGCAGAGGCGCGTCGTGAGAAACAGAGAACCACGATCTCGTCTCGTCGTGCCAGTCCGGACGCCACCAAGTGGGAAACCCGTCGTACGAGGAATTCGGTCTTGCCCGTTCCCGGACCCGCCACGACCATTTGGTACCCGTCAGTATCAGCGATCGCCTGAGACCACTCATCTGGGCCAATGCGCTTCTCGCGCTTCGTCTCCCGCTCAACCACGTGGCGATCGTAGGTGTTAGGCGGCGACGGGTAGACCCTCATCGCTATCCACCAACAACTCGGCGTCGATGCCGAACTTCGCCAAATAGGCGACCGGGTCAGTGAACGCGTCGCTGGGCTGGAACGTGTTGTTCAAAGTGCTCATGGAAGACAACCTACGCCCTACCCCTGACAGATTCCTTAGTCTGCCTTTGAGGCACCATCTGGCTCTCCCCATTGCTTAGGATTCACAACGTCCGATTAGGCCATGGAGGCTCCCTTGGAAAACGGAAGCGAATTCGATTCACCGATGTATCACGAGGCCGTCGGTCAGTTCGACCGGGTAGCGGCGCTGATGGGCCTCGACGCAAATGTTTCCGACCGTCTCCGCAGTCCGCAGAGGTCGACGATCGTCTCCTTCCCATTCCGACATGACAACTACACCCAGGTCGACACCATCTTCGGCTACAGGGTTCAGCACCTGACCACGATGGGACCGACCAAGGGTGGAATCCGGTTCGACGCAGATGTCGACCTCGGCGAGGTATCAGCGCTGGCGATGTGGATGACCTGGAAGTGCGCCATCGTTGGCGTGCCTTTCGGCGGAGCCAAAGGCGGGGTACGTATCAACCCCATGGAATTGTCCCGTGCTGAGCTGCAACGGGTCACGCGGCGCTTCACCATGGAGATCATCAACGTGATTGGGCCCGAGACCGACATACCTGCACCCGATCTTGGTACCAACGAACAGGTGATGGCATGGCTGATGGATACCTACTCACAGCATGTGGGACACGCGGTCCCGTCTGTGGTGACGGGCAAACCACCTGCCCTTGGCGGCAGTGTTGCAAGACGGGAGGCGACAGGACGTGGGCTGATGTTCCTGCTTCCACAGGCCGCCCAGTCAATCGACCTCAACCCGATCGGCGCCAGTGTTGCCATCCACGGATTTGGCAACGTAGGTCGATATGCAGCCGTGGCAGGCGAGGAGATGAAAACCAACGTGGTCGCGGTGTCTGATATCTCGGGCGCGGTGTACAACCCGGACGGTCTCGACATAGGGGCTGTTGGCAAATGGGTCGACGAGAATCGTTTTCTCGAGGGATACCCCGACGCCGACTTCATCGACGGAAATGCCATCTTTGGCCTCGATGTGGAAGTGCTGGTCCCAGCCGCTATCCAGGGGGTTCTCCACAAAGACAACGCAAACGACGTGAAGGCCAAGTTGGTCATTGAGGGTGCCAACAACCCGACAACTCTCGAGGCCGACGACATGCTCCGCGAGAATGGCGTTTCTGTCGTGCCCGACATCCTCGCCAACGCCGGCGGTGTGACCGTTTCTTACTTCGAATGGGTCCAGGACGTGCAGAAGTACTTCTGGACCGAGAACGAGATTGTCGCCCGGCTACGGGAGATCATGATCAGAGCATTCGACGACGTGGCGACTATCGCACGCGCCGAAAACGTAAATATGCGAAACGCTGCCCTCATAAAGGGAATTCGCCGGGTCGCTGACGCCAAGCTGGTGAGGGGGATTTTCCCCTAAGGCTGGTGAGCGTGTGAACGTCGGGGGGTTTGAAGGGGGGTCGTCCCCCCTCAGTGTCGCTGTCGCCGACGCCAAGCCGGTGAGGGGGATTTTCCCCTAAGGGTTGTCAGTCTTTGGTTCGTCTTTCCAGGCTGGGCAAATGTCACGGAACGAGCACCAATCGCACAACCTCCCTGTGCGCGTTGGAAAGCGATCTGATGCCAGAGCCCGGTCGATTGCATTCCACAGTGCCCGGAGCTGGCCTTCCATTGCTTCGAGTTGCTGATCGTCGATGGGCAGTGTGTAGAGAGTTGGCCCGCTGAGATAGAGAAGTCTGAGCTCCTTAGGGGTCTCCCCTGTGCGATTTCGGATCAACAGCGCGTAGATCTTCAAAGCGAAAAAGGCACTCAGTGCGTACCGCTCAGGTGGGGCTCGGCCTGTCTTGTAGTCGGTGATGATGAGATCTCCGTCAGAGTCGCGGTCAATTCGATCGAGAATGCCTCGAATCACGATCCCATCGAGATCCTCGAGCATGTCGAGTTCCCGGTCCTCAGGATCGAAGGTCGTGGGATTCTCGATCGCGAAGTAATTGGAGAGCAGTTTCAGTGATTCGACCCCCCAGGCACGTTCCTCCTCCACGTTGTCGAACAGACCCTCAAACTCCTCTTCGCCACGAACCTCGGTCCACGCCTCGCGGAAGAGGTCAAACAGACGGTCAGGAGTTCGTTCCTCGATCTTGTCATCGAACAACCTCTGTAGCGCCAGGTGGGCAGTGGTACCGCGAGCCTGGTAGATCGAAGTGGGTTCCGGCAATCTGTCGATGGCTCGAAACTTGAACAGCTGCGGACACGTCTTGAAATCTCCGGCCCGACTGGGGGATAGGGTTTCGAGACGGGGGTTTTCCAGCTGAACTGTCATGACTCCGATCTTAGGAACGGCATGGGACAGAAACTGGGAAGGTCAAGGACCAACCGACTTTGGTTCCTCGGCTTGGGCGGGGAGATCAGGTGGCGGTACTTCTTTTTGACGTGTCCGATCGAGGTTCCGGGCAGTACGCAGAAACAGCGCCGCAACCAATGCCACGATCATCCCTGCGACTATCAAGGAACGCTGCACACCGAGAACGGCGGCTGCCCACGGAGCGATCGCAAGTGGAATCAGATGGCCGACTTCGGAGTGAATGTGATTGACACCCATGATGCGTCCGACCATCTCGGGTGGCGAGTTCAACTGGATCATGGTGCGGTGCAACGGCGCCATCATGCCGATGATGAGCCCCCAGAACACACCAGCCACCACAACAATCGAGAGGATGTCGGTACCGACATAAGCGAGCACACCTACTGCGTTCATCGCAACGAGGAACGTGAGGAAGGTCGCGGTACGGAGGCGACTCGGGAGGCGTGAGGCCACAAATGTTCCCCCCAGCAGTCCGAGTCCGAAGATCGAGTTGACCCAGCCGAGGGTTTCGATTTCGACGCCAAGCGTATCCCTGAAGAAGAGAGGCTCCAGGGAGCTAAAGGTGCCAAATAGCAGCCAGACGGCTGTTCCCAGCCAGATGTAGAAGCGAAGCCGACGATGACCATACGAGTAGGAGAATCCTTCGCGTAGTTCTTGCCAGCCCTTGCGCCTCTCCTCCGTCTTCTCGATCTTTCGGACCTTCACACCAACGATGAGGAGAGCGGCAATCGCCGAGGTGATCGCGTCGAGCACGAATATCGAGTTGACGCCGACCAGTCCGGCGAGGAGAGCCCCGGCCGCCGGACCCACTACAAAGGCCATCCAAGAAGCTCCCTCAATGAGACCGTTGATGCGTCCGAGTTCGTCCGGGTCTTCGGTGAGGAAGGGTGCAAAGGATGAAATGGCTGTGAAAACCGGCGTGCCGACGAGGCCGAGGATGAATGTGGTGACAACCAGGGACGGGATGGTGTTGGCGAAAATCATCGCCAAGGCTGCGGGGATGAAAAGGACCTCGCCAACGATTACGACCCTGCGCGGATCGAAGCGGTCAACGAGAACACCGGCTACAGAGGCGCCGATCAGTGATGCCACACCCAACGCTGCCATGACCGCTGCCAGTTGAGAAGGAGTGGCATCGAGCGTGAAGGCGGCCTTGCCCCATATACCTACGAAGAACGCAGCCTCACCCCCGACCCGGGATATGAAGCGCGCCAAAACGACCTTGCGGACACTGGCATTTACCCACATCAGCGTGACGCTAGCTACGTTCGCGAAAACACCATCTAAGACGCGAAAACAATGGAGTTGGATTGCTTGACGGTGACTTCTGCCCTTCGTACGTTTCGGTCAACCACATGTCCGGGGGCCCGCTTTCCCGGTGAGTGGTTAGAGAAGCCCCGAGAGGGCTGAGGCTTTGGCTAGCGCTACGGCTCAGGCTCCATCGGGGTCTTCTCGCGCTCTATGCCGACTTTTGGCGGCCGAAATGGGCCTCGCGAAAAGTGAAATACTGGTCGCGAAAATCATTCAGGCTTTCAGCTTGTGCAGCGGGTAGGGATGGTCTACTTTTCCTCTCACGTCGACGGGGAAACCCGCTGACACGCCAGAGAGACGGGAAACTGTCAGGAAGGCGACCGAAAGCCAAAGGGAAACCGGAGGCGGAAGGTCAAGGATTGAAAGCCAAAGGGAAACCGGAGGCGGAAGGTTCGGACGGAAAGCGACCGGGAAACTGGGAACGGAACGTCCACCCGGCGCAAACGGGAAACCGGGTGCATCGGGGGTCGAGAGACTGATGGGGATCCTTCGGGATCGTCACGGGTAAACCGGCCGCAAGCCTTAAGGCTTGCAACTCGACCTTGGAAACGGGGAAGAGAGCGGCCCTCGGGTCGCACAGCCGCTGGCTTCGGCCAACGGCGACCTCCCGAGCGGAGTTCGGTCCCCGGCCGGATGTAAGCGAAGGAATGAGGAGCCCCGAGAGGGTTGAAGCTTCGGCCAAGACTCCCTCGGGGTTTTCTCGCGTCTTCGGGGGCTCGGGGTATTTTCACCGTTTAGGCTCCCGGCCTCATGGCTTACCCGACACGGTTGCTCAGTGACGACGAGATCATCGAAGCCGAGTTTCGACCTCATTGGTCGGGTCTGCTGCGTGAGGGTCTGGTCGTCGTCATCGGTCTTGCGATCGCAGTAATCCTGGTGATTCTCGATGCACCCGCCTGGACGTTTGTGGCCTTGCCGTTGCTTGTCTTCGTTTTTATCGCGAAAGGCGCCATCAAGTGGTTCACGACTCTCCATGTGATCACCAATGAGCGAGTGATTTATCGAGCCGGTTTCATTGCAAAGCGAGGTAAAGAGATCCCTCTCGAGGTGATCAACGACATCGCCTTCAACCAGACCATTGTCGAGAAGATCTTTGGCACCGGTGATCTCATGATCGAATCCGCCGGCACTCACGGACAAACACGCTATCGGGACATTCCAAGGCCAGAAGCGATCCAATCTCTGCTCTACGCGGCGCGTGAGACTCGCATGCTCCATATCAAAGGTGGGCAAGGCGCTGCGACTGTGGAGTCAACCGCCTCACAACTCGACAAACTGTCGCGTCTTCACGACGAGGGCAAACTCACGGACGAAGAGTTCGATGAAGAAAAGAAGAAATTACTCGGAGGTAATTGATGCCGCACATGCAGGACGATTTTCCGCTTCTCCTGTCGACGCTTTACGACAACGCCGTATGGCAGCACCCTGACCAGGAGATCGTTTCTGTCGAGTCCGATAGATCGATTGCACGGTCCACTTATGCCTCTACAGATGTGCGGGTTCGCAAACTCGCGTCTGCTTTTGACGCGCTCGGCCTAGAAGTTGGAAGTGCAGTCGGAACCTTCGCTTGGAACAACCAGAGACATCATGAGCTCTACTGGGCCACCGCCAACTCGGGCAGGGTCTGCCACACCGTCAACATCCGACTTTTTGCCGACCAGATCGCCTACATCATCAACCATGCCGAGGACAAGGTCATCTTTGTTGATCCGGACTTGGTCCCACTTTTGGCACCCCTTGTTGAAAAGCTCGAGACAGTCGAGCGTTACGTCGTCATGGGGGATAGTGGCAGCGACGATCTGCCTGGTTCGGTCGCCTATGAGGATCTCATCGCTGATCAACCTGAGCACGGCAGCTGGCCCCAGCTTGATGAGCGGTCGCCGATGATGCTCTGTTACTCGTCCGGGACCACCGGCAACCCGAAAGGTGTCGCCTACACCCAACGCTCCACATACATGCACACGATTTCGGGTCTCGCCAACTTCCCCATCGGTCCTACCGACAATGTGCTCCCGGTTGTCCCGATGTTTCATGCTGCCGCGTGGGGCTATCCATTCCTGGCGACGACCAACGGGGCGAAGCTGACCTATCCAGGGCCTGACCTTTCACCACAGGGTGTCCTCGGTCTGATCACAGACGAAGCTGTCACCTTCAGTGCCGGCGTTCCCACGGTTTGGCTGGGTATTCAGCAACACCTGATCGCCAACCCTGAGGTTGATACATCTTCGATCAGGGCCTTCCTGTGTGGTGGCTCCGCAGTGCCTAGAGCAATGATCAAGTGGTATTTGGAAGAGCGCGGAGTGCGCGTAGTTCAAGGCTGGGGGATGACCGAGACCAATCCGATCGCATCGATATCTCAGCTGAAACCGCATATGGAGGATTGGGACATCGAGCGTCAGCTCGACATCCTCGAAACGGCCGGTAAGCCTATTCCTGGGCTTCAAGTCAAGATCGTTGACGAAGAAGGGGAGCTGCTTCCACATGATGGGGAGGCATTTGGCGAGTTGCTCATTCGAGGACCTTGGATCGCCGCCGAGTATTACAAAGACGATCGAACTGCTCAGTCTTTCGTAGACGGCTGGCTGAGAACCGGGGACGTCTGCAAGATCACCCCTGAGGGATATATCCGTATCACCGACCGAGCCAAAGACGTGATCAAGTCTGGAGGAGAGTGGATCTCATCGCTTGATGTCGAAAACGCCTTAATGGCTCACCCGGGTGTTGCCGAGGCCACCGTTGTCGGGTTGAAGCACAGCAAGTGGCAAGAGCGCCCTGCCGCCTTTGTAGTGGCCGTAGAAGGCGGCGAGGTTACAGAAGCCGATCTGATTGAATTCCTGTCTGACAAGGTGGCCAAGTGGTGGCTGCCAGACAAAGTCGTGTTCATCGACGCGATTCCCAAGACCGGTACTGGAAAGTTCGACAAGAAGGTCGTGCGTGACGAGTACAGCGACCTGTTGATGGACGAGGAGTCGCTACTACCGCCGACCGACGCCTAGGTCGACTCGACCCACTCGCTACGCCACTTCGGCGCCTCAAAGGATTTGGCGAAATAGGTCGTTTCTTCGGCAATGAGCCGGCTGCGCACCTTGAAGATCGAACATGTGTGGTAGGTGTCGCCATTTGGGTAAGTCAAGATCGCCTGGCCGACGATCAGCTCGCCGTCCTCGACGATGGTCACTCCTGACATGCCAAATGGGAATGGCGACGAGGTAGCGGAGATTTTCTCGGTTGTATCAAGGATCACATCGTCCCCGCCTGTGGGAAAATTCGTGGGATAGTTCCGCAGCGTTTCCATAAGGTTTTCCCGACCACGGATGACTTCACCGGATTGTGGATAGGTGACGACGACATCGGGGTGAAATAGCACCTCAGCAGCATCTGCATCACCATTTTGAAACAAGTCCCAGAACTTCTCAACGACTATTCGGTTAGACATGGAAACTCAGCCTATCGGCCAAACTTCGGTCTGCCGTCCGTCCAGGTAGTTGACATCGACGCCATCGAACCAGGCGTCTTCCTCCAGCATGATCGAGATCGTTTGACCGTCCCATTCAGTAACAACCAACTTCACCATCAGCTCGATTGACCATGCCGTGTTGGCCTTTATGGGCCGATCACCAGAACCAGGGACGGTGTCCTGGTTGTCCCACAGACCGATGGTCGGCCCGGCTCCATGACCGTGGAAGCCGATCGGGTGGGTGTAGACGACGCCGTCGATGCTGCCGTCTCGAGCAGTTGTCAGTGCTGCGGCGAGCACATGATTCCCAGATCGACCAGAAACAAACTGACTGGTGAGAATGTCCTGCATTCGATTGCCAGTTTGGAGTGCGTCTTTGACCCATGAAGGGATGTCCGACTGAGCCGCTTCGAGGACATATCCGTGTTGTTGTTGGTCTGTGCAGAGTCCGTCCCAGACGATGCCGAAATCGATATGTATCAGGTCGCCAGCCTCGATAGTTCTGGGACCCGGCTTGGCGGCGAAGTCGTCGCGGAGATTGTCGCCGCGGCGTTGCAAAGAGACCGTCGGTTGGAACCAGACATCGGTGCCCAACTCCTGGACACGATCACGAAGCCACCAACCGATGTCGTCGGTTGTGGTGTGACCGGGTGTGATCGCCTCACTCGAAAGAGCGCGACGAAGCAGTTGATGCGCCTCGGCGCAAGCCATGGATATGGCGTCTTTCTCTTCGGGGAGACGGGTCTGTAGCCAGTCCACGGTGAGTGGATCGGCCGATATCAACCGTTCGGCGAGATCAGGTCCGAGGGCCGCGGCCAACTCTTCATGCTCACCATGAGTAAGACCGTCGCCGTGGGCGAAATCCCTTGAGATGTTCACTGCGATGTTCTTGGGTGATCGTTCATGAAGGAGACCAGCCAAAGCCATCCACTGGTCGGGTTGTCGAGTCGGGTCCCAGACCGGTTCGAAGAATCCGCTCATGTCGTATCGGGCTACTGAGAGACGATCCACCTGGTCGTCGTTCCTGAGAAACACCAGGATCGAACGTCGTCGCGATGAAAACCAGTCGGCCGGCAACATAGTCATCGCCACCGCGTCGTCGGCGTACTCCCTTGATGTCACGATCCAACAGTCGATGTCGTGCTCTGCCATGAGAGCAGGGGCGAGCTCATCAAGCCGCTTCTTGGTGATTTGGTCGCGTCGGGCTGCGGATTGTCTGAGGTCAAAGGTCATTGCCAGGGATTTAACTATCGCCGGGCGGTCCTCGTTGTTTGATGTAGGTGTGGTTGAGGGGGCTGGTCCATTTGTGGTCGCCGTTGTGTAGTTGTTGTAGTTGCCAGGGTGTGTGGTGTTTGAGCATGTGGTGGTGGCGGCATAGTGGTTCGAGGTTGTGGGTGTGGGTGGTTCCGCCTTGGGCCCAGGGGTGGCGGTGGTCGATGTCGCAGGTGTGGACTGGCATCCGGCATCCGACCCAGACGCATGTGGAGTATTGGGCTGCGACCTCTCGTTTCAAGGCTGTCCTGGGTCGTCGGCGGGTGATGTCAGTGACGATGATCCGCCCCGTTTTGTCGGTGACCTTGTAATCCCAGCTTGTGTTGGTCTGAGCGACCGCGGTTTTGCGGGCGATGTCAGCAATCACCGGGCCGTACCCGCCGAGTTCGCCTGGGTTGTGCGACAGTTTTGTCAGAGTGGCGAGATCCACGGTGAGATGAACACCACCCCCCGTCTTAGTGGGGCGACCTTTGTGGTGTCTTCCTTCGAGGAGGTCTAGGAACACGTCGCTGCGTAACTGGTCGAGTGTGCGGGTCTCTTCATTGGTTTTGAGACCTTGGGCGAGTTTGTTGATCCTGGCCAACACGGTGGCGACCCGATCCGGTGTCAGGTTGGAGGCATGGAGGGTTGCGGTGTGGTCGGGGTTGGCGTAAACAACCACTTTGCGGTCTTCGAGACCTGCTCGGTATTGAACGTCCTCACCCTGGGGGTCGACTTGCATGACGAGACGAGCTAGACGGGCCCGTAACTGCCCGGTCGTCAATTCTGGTGCTTCCTGGAGAATTCGGTCGGATACTTGGACAAGGGTTTCTTCGCTGAGATGACCCAACTGGTCGTTGAACACTCGAGTTTTGCGGATGTCGAGAAAACCGTGTGAGAACCGCTCCCAAATCGAAACCAGACGGTCTCCCAGGCTCAACGCCAGGTCCAATTCCGTAGTCGCGGCTCGTCGGGTCAGTGTGAGGGCAGCGGCGATCTCGTCAGCAGCGTATTCCACCACTTCAACATCACGGTCCGGTGGCGAATCGATCTCACTGGTAGGTGAATATGCCACTTCGACCATGGTCGCTAACTTCCCAGCCTCATAATGAGAGGAAAGTCGGGCTTCGGTCTGCATCAACCGGACTGCGTCATGACCATTCAACTTCTCACGGTCGACAGCTGACACCACCATGGCGGTGAACAGCGACGGTTCAGCATTCTCAACCCCAACAGGTAGAGAATGATGCGCCGGTTCCGACCAGTCGCCTTCCATTTCGGAACAAGTGATCCGATAGACGTGGTCGTTGTCGTCAAAGGGATTTCTGAGATTGGGGTGGGGGTCGGATCTCCCCCCCGGTAAGAGTCCAACCATACTCTGATGGTCGAACATATGTTCGATACTATCTTCCACGACACCACCTGTCAACCACCATCGCCAAATGTAATCCGCGTTTGAATGCCGAGATCTTGGACACCATCAATGCGAGTGTGGGCGGAGCCGGGCTAAACAGCATCGAGAACCGTTCCTTTACCCCGTTCGAGAAATGTACGCTGCCCTCATGGTCGGTCAGGAAGCTCGTTCCTTGTGAGCGAGTTGCACTCTGTGTGGGGTTGGGTTGCGGTGGGGATCAGTGGTCTCGTGGGTTTGTGGGGTGTCGTCATGGCCCGTCGCAAGACAGCGCCCAAACCGTTCTACTGGGGCGTGGGTATTGCGATAGTCGCCCTGATTGCACAGATCGTCCTCGGAGTGATGGCAATGTCAATCGAGGACATTGATCCTGGAAACCAGCATGTCTTCTACGGAGTCGTAATAGCCGTGACGCTTTCATTCGTCTACATCTATCGCGCGCAATTCAGGAAGCGTCCGACGTTGTACTACGGGTTGCTCCTACTCTTCACGATGGGTCTAGGAATCAGAGGAATCATGACATTCGGAGGCAATTTCTGATGTTGCTCGAAGGAAAGAAACTGCTTATCACAGGTGTCCTCACCGACGACTCGATTGCCTGGCACACAGCTCGGGTAGCCCAGGAGGCGGGCGCCGAGATCGTGGTCACCGGGTTTGGCCGGGGGCTTCGCTTGACCGAACGCTCGGTGCAACGTTTACCCGAAACATGTGACGTCCTCGAGTTGGACATCAACGACCCGGCACATGTCGAGGCTTTGACCAACGACCTCCAGAGTCGTTGGGGCCAGATCGACGGTGCTCTGCACGCCATCGCCTTTGCGCCCGCTGACGCGTTAGGCGGTAACTTTCTCAACACACCAGCCGAGTCGGCTCAGACCGCTTTCGTCACCTCCGCCTTCTCATACAAGACCCTGGCTGTTGCACTCTTGCCACTGATGAAGGAGGCGGGGGGTGGGTCTTTGGTGGCAATGGACTTTGATAACAGCCAAGCCTGGCCCGCCTACGACTGGATGGGTGTGGCCAAGTCGGCTTTGCAGAGTGTCACCCGTTATCTGGCGCGAGATCTCGGTCCTCACAAGGTGCGAGTCAATGCTGTCTCGGCGGGCCCGCTGGAGACGGTGGCGGCGAAGTCAATCCCCGGTTTCGACAAGTTCGACGAGGTCTGGGCCGAGCGTTCGCCATTGAAATGGGATGCCACAGATCCGGACCCGGTGGCCCGGATGGTCTGTGTGCTCTTGTCAGATTGGGCGGCTATGACGTCCGGAGAGATCGTCCATGTCGATGGCGGGTTCCATGCCGTCGCCGCCGGTGTAGACGCCTAACGGTTCGCCGACTGAACTTGAGGACGCCATGTCCGCCGCCAACGGCAACTCGATGACGAAGGTGGCTCCACCGCCCTCCGTGTCTTCAATGCGGATCGAACCTCTCATCACCTGGGTGAGACTTTGCACGATTGATAGACCGAGGCCGGTTCCACCTTTCGAGCGGGTGTCTGATTGATCGAGCTGAGTGAAACGATCGAAGATGCGTTCCCGGTCCTCCTCAGGTATCCCGGGACCATGGTCGACGATTGCAATGACCGCGTTCCCACCATTTTGCCATGCGAACATCTCCACCGGAGAGTCGGGTGCATATTTCGAAGCGTTTTCGATCACATTGATGAGGATGCGGGACAGATGGTCGCGGTCGGCTTCCACCATCGTGTCCTCAGGGTCGACAGTGATGGCCGGTTCGATCGAGACAACTCGATTCACCTCGGCGAACATCTCCTTCAGGGCGATCGACTCGGGATGGACCGGGATTGCACCCCGATCGATTCGCGAGACGACAAGAAGGTCTTCGATTAGACGCTGAAGACGCCCGGCCTGTCGTCTCGCACTCAACAACAGCTCTTGGCTTGTTGGCTCAGACGGTTGCAATTCGGGGCGATTGACAGTGTCGAGTGACCCGATGATCGACGTCAGCGGGCTCCGCAGTTCGTGACTGACGGTTGAGACGAAGTCTGACTTCATCTTTGCCACCTCTTCGAGACGGCGGGTCATGTCGGCTTGAGCCTCGTATCGGCCGATCTGGGACAGAACCAGCCCCGCCGGGGCCGCGAGGGACCCGAGTTGCTCGAGTTGGTCCTCAGAGAAATTTCCGTCATAGGGATCGCCGACGACGATGACACCGACTCGCATTGACTCAACCTTGAGTGGGGCAACCAGCGCCTGTCTCAAACCGAGCTCCCTGAGCAAAATATGTGCATCGGAGTCTCCATCAACCTGGCGGACGTAGATCGGCTTCGCTGCCCGATAGGTCTGAGAAACAACACTCGCAGCATTGATCTCGACGGTGATTGGGTCGGTTTCCAGTGGATATCCGTTGACCCAGATCGGGCTCATCACCTCGAGTCGGTGCATGTCGACGTCATTGAGAAGGACTACTCCCACCTGGGCGTCGAGGTATTTGCAGATTGTCCCGACCAGATGGGGGACGATCTCGGCGAGCGACTCGGCGCGGGCGAGTGTCGCGCTCACTGCGTAGAGCCGTTCGAAGTCGAGACGCTGCAGTTCGAGCCTGTCTTCTTTGCCGGCCGAGACCTGGGCCTCCTTCTCGAACTCAAACCCAACGAGAGCGGTCGCTGCGGCAACAACCAGTACGGTGAGCACCGGTGCCAGCACGTCGGGAATTGCCTCGGCTTGCCCCAAGGTGAACGCAACCAAGGAGATGGCACCAGCGATTGCCACTGTGATGATGGCGTGGGCCCACCAAGTGAGGAGAAGCCCCGACACTGCGGCGATTCCGAACAGGATCGGGGATGCAGTCGCAGAAAGCTCGGGGAGCATGGCGAGGGCGGTAATCCCGATGATGAGTCCAAGCAGCCAGCCAGTCGACATCCAGGGAGCGGCGTTTGTAGCCATGACTCGATCCCAGCGCATGGCGGTGGAGACCACCAACGACGCAGCCAGAAGAGCCATCGGGATGTAGAAGCCTGGCTGTCTGAAGACATTTTCGCGGACCGCCTGGGCGCCGATGATGATGAGAACCACCCAGCCGACTGCTGAAGCGCGACGAAACAGCGATGACCGAAAGCGTGCCATCGCCTCGTGAACCGTTGGTTCAATCGTCTCGGTGGTCATTGGTTCCAAACCTGCTGTCTGTATTCTCGGCTGTTCTACCGGTTGGATCGAGGTTTTGCTTTTGGCTTTGCGGTCTTTTGCTGACGGCGCAATGTTCGCTGAGGTCTTCGGACAGGGAACGCCACGTGTGCTTGCGTTGCACGGATGGGGGCGGCGTGGGGCCGATTTCAAGCAGACGTTGCATGATCTTCCCGCTCTTGCACCAGACCTCCCAGGCTTCGGCGCTTCTCCGAGCCCCGATTCGGTCATCGGAGCTGACGGCTATGCCGACATTGTTTCCCAGATGATTGACGATTTCGATGAGCCGCCAGTCCTTATTGGTCATTCGTTTGGTGGGCGAGTCGCAGTGTGTTTGGCGGCGAGAATGCCGGAGAAGGTGGGTCCACTTGTATTGACAGGGGTTCCTCTGTTGAGAAAAGAGAATGCGAAGAGGCCGGCATTGTCTTATCGACTGATACGAGGTCTGAACAAGGTTGGTGTCGTTTCCAATGATCGAATGGAACTGGAACGCCAAAAACGCGGGTCGGCTGACTATCGGGCAGTCACCGGCGTGATGCGCGAGATCTTGGTGAAAGTTGTGCACGAGAGCTATGAGCCACAGCTGAGCCAAATCCGGTCGCCGGTTGCGATGTTGTGGGGGAGCAATGACAGTGTGATTCCGGTGACGGTCGCCGAAGATGCTGTTCTGCTAATGGAAAACGCGGACCTCGAGATTCTCGACGGAGTCGGGCATCATGTGCCGACTGAAGCACCGGATGCGCTGCGGCGAGTCGTAGATTCTGTCATGTTATGACCTGGGTTCTCGCCGCGGTTTGCGGAATTGCGTCAGTGCCTGCAGGTTTGCGTTGGCTTCGGGTCGCCCAGCGGGAGCATTACCTGGCTCCGTCGGTCACTCGTTTTGCCTGGCGTTGGTGGTCCAATGGATTTGCCAATGCGTTTCTTCTGTTGTTGGGAGTCGTCGGGTTGATCGGGTCGCTTGGGAGCGTGTGGCTCGGGTTCTTGGTCGCCATTGCTCAGATCGGACCGTTGGGCCTCTCGATCAAGGGTGTCACTTCTCCGCTGGCCTGGACAGACCGACTGAAGAGACTCGCTTATGTGACCACCTCAATTGTCGTGGTGTTCTACCTGCTGGGCAGTCTGACCAAAACGCCGTTCCTGGTGGTTCTGGGATTGTTCGCCCTTCCGTTCATCATCGATTTCTCCCTGGTGATCCTCGCCCCGGTGGAGAAAGCCATGGGCAACAAGTGGGTGAGAAAGGCTGCCGCCAAGCTCAATTCAGTCGATGCCGATGTAGTGGCGATCACCGGGTCTTATGGCAAGACAACCACCAAGAACTATCTGGCTCACTTGCTCGAGGGTGTGAGACGCACGGTTGCCAGTCCGGCTTCGTTCAACAATCGGATGGGTCTGGCCAAGGCGATCAACGAGGGGCTGACCTCTGACACCGAGGTGTTTGTCGCCGAAATGGGTACCTACGGGCCAGGAGAAATTGCCGAGCTAACCAAATGGATCAAGCCAAAAGTGGCTGCGATCGTGGCGATTGGGCCGGTGCACTTGGAGCGATTCGGCACTGAAAAAGCAATTGTCGACTCCAAAGCGGAGATCCTCGATGAGGCCGACATAGGTGTGATCTGCGTTGATCACCCGTTTTTGGCAGACCTGGCGCAGAGATGGTCCGACTCGATGGTCATCATCACGGTTTCGACCGCAGAGAATCAGATTCGTGTCGACGACGAGGTAGTGGCACCGGTGCCCAAAGGAGCTTTTCCGGCCAATATCGCTGTGGCCGTTGGGATTGGCACTGCGCTGGGAATACCGGTGAAGAGCCTCCTGCTCAGACTGTCCGATCTGCCGGTTGCCGAGCACAGGCAATCGGTCAGCACCTCCGATGCCGGCTTCACCATCATCGACGATACATTCAACTCCAACCCGGCGGGGGCGGCTCGTGGCCTCGGTCTGCTTGAGGAACTCGGAGAAGCCAAAACTGTGGTGGTTACCCCGGGAATGATCGAGTTGGGTCAGGTCCAGGAGGCCGCCAACCGTGAGTTCGCGACGATGGCGTCGGGGATGGCCGACCACCTCGTCATTGTGGGAGGCACCAACCTCAAGGCACTTCTCGAGGGTTCTGGCAACGGCGATGCTTCAGTTAGCGTCGTCGCTTCCAGAGAAGAGGCAGTCGCGTGGGTTCGATCCAACCTTGGCCCCGGCGATGTCGTCCTCTACGAAAACGACCTTCCAGACCACTACCCATGAGAATTACGCCATGACGCAGCCAGCGGTTGTCTTCGGCGGGCCATCCGACGAACACGATATTTCGATCCTCACCGGTCTTCAAATCGCCCGCGCCCTCGACGACGTTTTTGCCGTCTACTGGTCGAAAGCGGGGGAGTGGTATCTGATCGATCAGGATCTCGAGGCTTCTGAATTTGCGGATGGTGTGCCCAAACGGGCTCGTGAGCTCAGTTTTATTGCTTCACCCGGGCAAGGTTTTGTGCTCAAGAGGAAGCCATTGGAGATCAGCGCCATTCTCTTGGGATGTCACGGTGGACCAGGTGAGGATGGGACTCTTCAAGGATTGTTCGACATCGTCGGCTATCGCTACACCGGGCCAGGTCAGGCAGCTTCTGCACTGGGCATGGACAAGCTGGCATTTGGTGCTGCGATGTCGGCTGCGGGTCTCCCCACATTGCCGCGGACGTTGGTTGCTATTGGTGACGAAGACACACCAGAGTTCCCTGGTCCTTACATTGTCAAACCTCGGTTCGGAGGTTCATCGATTGGGATAGAGGTGGCCGACGACTGGCCGACTGTTCTGGCGCTGAAGAGTTCGTCGGCATACTTCGATCAAGGAGCGGTCGTCGAGCCTTTCATCCTGAGTCGTGATCTCCAGGTTGCCGTGCGTACCCACCCCGAGTGGCAGCTATCTGCTGTCGAAGCCCCTGCCCGGTCAGACGATGGGATCTACTCATATGACCAGAAGTATCTGGCTTGGGGTGGTGAGGTAGGTGAAGGACGTGAGTTACCGGCGACTCTCGACGATGAAACCCGCAAGGGAATCATCGCGCTAGCCAAGCGAGTCACCGAGGTGGCGGGTCTTCGAGGTATTGCCCGAATCGATTTCCTCGAGCGCAACGGCGAATTGCTGGTCAACGAGGTGAACACCATCCCGGGGTCGATGGCGGTGTATCTGTGGATAGATCCGCCGGTTACCCGAAAACAGTTGTTCGAGGACATGGTGGCCGAAGCCGAATCTTCGAGAACGAGGGTTTTCTCGGTCGCGGGCAGCGATGGCACCGCGCTCAGAAGCGCGGGCACCATCGCGTCAAAACTTGGTTGAGAACTGCCTACAGATGCACGACAGGGCACGTGAGTGTTCGCGTGATCCCGTCAACCGCCTGAATTTTGGCTACTACGAGTTTGCCAAGAGAGTCGACGTCTTCGCTACTCGCCTTGACGATCACGTCATAGGGACCGGTGACATCGTCGGCCGATTCGACACCGTGGATCTCGCGTACTTCTTCTGCAACAACGGCGGCCTTGCCGACCTCCGTCTGGATCAGGACATAAGCCTGGACCAAGTTGAGCCTCCTCGCTCTGTGAGGCGAGCGACACTAGTGGATCAGGCGATCGGTTGAGGCTGGCGTTCCCGGGCCGATAGATGTTCTACAACGTGACGAGCGTCGTTTGGGACACCGGTGATGGTTTCCGACCAGAGTGCGTGGAGGAAGTAAAGCCCGCCGAAGTAGAGTCCGGGTTGGTCGTGCACGACCCCTCTGATGTGTTTTGGCTTGCCGCTCTCGTCGAATACGGGCAGGTCGATCCAGGAGAATCCGGGCTCAAATCCTGTGCACCAGATCACATTGGCAACTTCGAGAGTGTTTCCCTGGTCGGTTTCAGGAAGACCGTCGCAACGCCACTGACTCTGGGGACTCCCAGATCGGTGGCCAGGCAAAGAGAGGCGATTACCTCAGCGGTGCGGACAGGTTCTGCAGACAGTTCCTAGTAGCCCTCTTGACCAAATTGCACATTGTGGATGAAGACACGACCGTCTTCGGTGACCGAATCGAAAATGATTCGCTGTCCCTGGCGAAGGCTGCGGAAAAGGGACCCTTTGAGTGAGCCGGGTCGCAGGTAGACCTCGGATCGATCGTCGTCACGCACCACAATGCCGGCACCAGTGACCGGGTCGTAGCTCTTGACGACGCCTTGGTCCATAGGTCAGGCCTTGGCGACCTTGCCGGCACGAATGCAAGAGGTGCAGACCCGTGCTCTGCGGGTGTTGGATCCGTGTTTGACCCTGATTTTCTGGATGTTGGGAAGCCAGCGCCGGTTGTTGCGTTTGTGAGAGAAGCTCACGCTTTTTCCGTAACTTGGTTCCTTGCCGCAGACCTCGCAGCGATAAGACATGGCAAAACTCCTGGGAGAACTAAGAGGGAGAGATTAAACGAGTCAACTTGACCCGGGACCGAGGTGCAATGTTAGCTGCGCTCCCGATCAAGTCCCACTCCGACGGTACCGTCCAGGTGTGGCCTCATTAGCCCGCCTCGCCGAAATCGAAACCAGTGAGCTCAAGGGAATTGGTCCCAAGAGCTCCGAGGCGCTGAGACAGCTGGGTATCAGACACGTTGCCGATCTCCTGCATCACGTGCCACGGAGGTATATCGACCGGTCTCAGAAATCTCCGATCGCCCGGACACCGATCGGCAGTGAGGTGACATTGATCGGCAAAGTCGAGAAAGTCACCGAGCGTCGTCCCCGACGCAATCTGCTGATTATCGAAGCTCGAATCGCCGACGAGACGGCAACGATCAAAGCGGTCTGGTTCAACCAGCGGTTCCGTCTCAACCAGTTGACAGAAGGTTCACTGGTTGCTCTGTCGGGAGAGGTCGAGTCGTTCCGAGGATCGCTTCAGATGAAAAGCCCAGACGTTGATGTGCTCGACTCACCATCAGAGGGACTTCTGACAGGTCGCGTGGTGCCGATCCATCCGGCCGTGGCGAAACTCAGAGTCGGGACGATTCGACGGGCAATCCACAACGCGTTGAACCGATCAGCACCCATCGAGGATACGGTGCCAGTGGAATTTCTTGCCTCCCAGGGGCTTATGAACAGAAACTCCGCTTTCAACTCAATTCATTTCCCTGAGACTCTCGAAGATGTCGGGCCCGCTCGACGACGTCTCGTATATGACGAGCTGTTTCGGCTCGAGCTGGCTCTGGCCTTGCAAAAGAGGAAACAAATGCTCGACGCGACCGGTATTTCTCACGATCCCAGTGGAGCACTGGTCGAACGATTCCTCGGCGGTTTGCCTTACGAGCTGACGGGAGCCCAGGTGCGGGTAATGAATGAAGTCAGCTCGGACCTGGAAACGGCTCATCCAATGCATCGTCTCCTTCAGGGTGAGGTTGGCTCGGGTAAGACCGTGGTCGCCGTCGCCACATTGCTTCGTGCAGTTGAGGGTGGGAGGCAGGGAGCGATTATGGCTCCAACCGAGGTTCTGGCCGAACAACACTTTCTTGGTGTTCGCAGTGTTTTGGGACAGGCCCGTCTCTCGCCTGACCCCGTTGGCAGCGGTGCTGATCTGGGAATGGACAGTCTCTTTGCCTCAGATGGACCCGCCGTGCATCTGGCGTTGCTGACCGGGTCGGCGGCAACATCGAACTACCGCCCGGACATCACGCGTGATCAGCTCCTCGATGACATCGCGTCAGGTCAGGTTGACGTCTTGGTGGGCACACATGCGCTGATCCAAGAGGGCGTTCACTTTGCCCGTCTTGGTGTGGCCGTTGTGGATGAGCAGCACAGGTTTGGGGTCGCCCAGAGAGTCGAGTTGAAAGAGAAGGCAGGCACCGTCGAGCCCGATCTGCTGATCATGACGGCGACACCGATACCGCGCACCCTCTCGATGACTCTCTACGGCGATCTCGACGTATCAGTGATAGACGAGATGCCACCGGGTCGGACACCGGTCGTGACCAAACGTCTTTCCAAAATCGAAGAAGCAACCGCCTGGAAGCTCATCGAGAAGGAAGTAGCGAAGGGACGGCAGGTGTTTGTCGTCTGTCCGCTTGTCGAAGACAGCGACAAGATCGAGGCTGCGTCAGCTACGGCGGAATACGAACGTCTTTCTGCCATCCTGCCCGATCTACGGGTCGGCCTCATCCACGGTCAACTGCGCTCCGCGGACAAAGAATCCGTAATGGCAGCGTTCCGTGCCGGAGAAATCGAAGTACTGGTGTCGACCACCGTCATTGAAGTTGGCATCGACATACCCAATGCGACTGTGATGGTCATTGAGGACGCTGATCGGTTTGGCCTCAGCCAACTCCATCAGCTTCGGGGGCGCGTCGGTCGCGGTGCTCATCCCGGACGTTGTCTGTTGATTGCCGATCCGACCACAGATGAGGGAGAGGACCGTTTGGCGGCGATGACGTCGACCACCGACGGTTTTCGGTTGGCGGAAGAGGATCTCCGTATCCGTGGTCAGGGAACGGTGTTTGGCACTCGCCAGTCCGGA
>CAXMOW010000012.1:0-48151 GCA_964195235.1 uncultured Acidimicrobiia bacterium
AATCAAAATCCCCACAAGGAGAAATCCGAGAATCGCCAGTGCGATGAACCACAAGATGGACGAATCCCCTTCTTCGGCCTCGGGACTGTCTGTCGCGGCTGGGGCGTCGGGGGCTTCTGTCGCTTCGGGCGCATCAGTGGGAGCGGGTGCCTCGGTCCCTTCGGGTGCCTCGGTCGCACCTGGTGCACTGGTGGTATCCGGGTTCTCGATCGCGCAGGCGGCAAGTGTCAGTGCTGCCAACACCACAAGCGCTGCAAGTCTGGAATGGCCGAGTTTCATCTGTTACCTCTCGCGGATGGTCCGAAGAACGAGAACCTACAACAACTCGGTCGCGTAGCCCCACTCCGACCTGACTGTTGTCGGGTCCTGACCGCTACCCTCGACACCGTTCGCGGGTGTAGTTCAATGGCAGAACGTGAGCTTCCCAAGCTCAAGACGCGGGTCCGATTCCCGTCACCCGCTCCGTCCATGGGAAGTTTCAACATAGATGAGGGGATACGCCCGGCAGATGGGGCGGGATGCCGTGACGTACCGCCCTCGGTGCGCGATTACCTGAGGCCTGCGAGGGGGCCGGCGCATTGATCTTCTCGGATCGTTCCATCAGGGACGCGGTGGAAACCGGCTCGATTGTCATCGACCCCTATGAGCCCTCTCACGTCCAGCCCTCCTCGGTCGATCTCAGGGTGAGTGACGGATTCCGAGTGTTTGTGAATCATCGCTATTCCGAAATCGATCCACGAGCGCCTCAGGATGATCTGACTCAGTTGGTCAAAGTTGGTGTAGAGGCATTCATGCTCCACCCGGGAGAGTTTGTCCTCGGTTCGACCCTGGAGAGGGTGAAGCTCGGCGACGATGTCGTCGCACGCCTCGAAGGCAAATCGTCATTGGGACGCCTCGGCCTGCTCATTCACTCGACAGCCGGCTTCATCGATCCTGGATTTGAAGGACACATCACGCTCGAGTTGTCCAACGTCGCGACACTCCCGATCGCTATCTACCCGGGGATGAAGATCGGTCAAATCAGCTTCTATCGGATGACCACCCCGGCCGAGTTCCCCTATGGGTCGCCCGAGCTTGGATCCAAGTACCAAGGTCAATCAGGACCGACCGCAAGCCGCTCTCATGAGGACTTCGACACCGACTGAGCCAGTAACTAGCGCGGACGCGTTGTGTTTGATTTAGGCCCTGGAGGAACCCACGCGATAGCGTTTCTGTTGGCACAATTGGGCCAGTCGTCATTAACCCAAAGAGTCCCCCTCTTGAAGCTTCCACAGCTTCATGGGCAAGTGACGACCCTCGAGCGGCAACCTCAGGTTGCCGCTCGCGCATTTGCATTGCCGGCGGCAATCTCAATCCCTGAGATCATCAACTCCACCGCAGCGTCGAAGCTGACGTCAATCTCCACCGGCATCCCGAATCCCCCTTTGGCCTCGAGATCGAGAAAGCCATGCAGGAGGGCCCACATCGCCCTGATCAGGTGAATCGCCTCCTCCTGAGGGATGCCCATGTTGAGCAGGACTCCTGCAACCAAATAGACCGGCTGGGCCATAGCGTCATACAGCTCATCGTCTTCCCCGAGTCGGGGGGCGGGAAGGAAAGACTCGAAGAGGCCTGGGTGCCTTGTTGCGAAGTCTCGATCAGCGTCGGCGATGGCGCGAAGTGCTTCTGCTCCTCCCCGATCGCCAACAGCAGCCTTGAATTCATCCAGCAGGAGTTGCGCCCCATGCATCGCGAGAAGTCGCTTCAGGCCCGCAAGACCATTCACATGGTTGTAAAGGGAGGGGGTTTTGATGCCAAGCTCTGAGGCGACCGCGGTCAAGGTTGCGGCCTCCAAACCGTCGCGATCGGCGATCGTTGTGGCAACGACCGCAACACCATCGAGGGTGATGCCGGCCTTACGACCCATCAGCCAACACGGGCCTCGACGCGCTTCTTCATGGCTGCATTCATAGCCTCGAAGCCACTTTTTGTCTTCTCGTCGAGCATTCTCGACAGCATTGGAACCAGGACTCCAGTGAACTCTTCAGAGTGAACAAGGTTCGTTGTTCCATTGTTGGCGCTCAATTCGAAACGATGTCTACCGTCGAACAGTCCAGGCATGACAACATGACCCAACCATTCGAAACGGGCTGCCTGATCGGCCACGGTCACCTTGGGCTTGAAGCTCATTGCGTTACCCCCTGGAGGGCTCATTCGCAGGTGCAGCCTCTCTCCCTTTTCGACCTTGCCGGCACCCTCGACGATGAATGGATTCCAAATGTCGTATGCATCGAGGTCGACCAAGACTTCCCAAACGTCCTCCGGTCGAGCGTCGATCTCGACTTCAGTCACCAGTCGTTTTGGCTGAATACCCCCCGCACGGCGGATCCCGATTGTCTGGAGAACGGCAAACCCGCCAACCACGAGCGAGACGGCACCAAGCAAGAGGTTTCCTTCTGTTGTCAGCAAACCGGGGATCAAGATGATCACTGCTCCACCAGTGACCCAGAAGATGTCCGCGATGACAGTCAGATTCGCCTCGAAGAGATTGATCGACTGCCGGCGGGCATTCGTCAGAGTGACGATTCCAAATCCGACCACACCGATACCAATTACGAGAAGAACGACCCAGTTGACCCCCATCAAGTCGGCCAACTGAGATGCGAAGATCGCACCGATCAGCCCTGATGTGATGCTGAATAGTCCGTTATCGGTCAGGGCCCGCCTCAACAGACTTTGACTTTCGTTTCTCATGACACTCCTTGTGACTAATGCTGTTAGTTACAGTAACTAAGAGGGTTAGTCATGTCAAGTTGGGTGTCAGGAGACGTCTCTCCCCAGGTTGGCGAATCGGGTGAACTCGGGCTGAAACGTCATCTCCACAGGACCTGTCGAACCGGCGCGATGTTTGGCCACGATGACTTCAGCGATGCCCTTTTTTTCCTGGTCTTCGGGGTGGTAGTACTCGTGGCGATAGATGAACATCACCACGTCCGCGTCCTGCTCAATCGAACCGCTTTCTCTCAAGTCAGCAAGCCGAGGACGTTTGTCCTCTCTCGACTCCAATGACCGGTTGAGCTGGGACATGGCCACTATCGGTACTTCAAGCTCACGGGCCAGGTTCTTCAGGTTTCTCGTGATCTGGGAGATTTCTTGCTGTCGATTCTCGTGGCCGCTCGCCTCCATGAGTTGGATGTAATCGACCACAACCAGGGATAGACCTCTCTTACGTTTGAGCCGTCGACATTTGGCCCGAATGTCAGTGATCGTCACTATCGGAGAGTCGTCGACATAGATCGGTGCCTGGTACATCCGACCAGCGGCGTCAACCACTCGTTGCCAAAGAGGGCCGAGTTGGCCAGACCGGAGCTTCATCGAGTCGACCTTGCCCACAGACGAAAGAATTCTCTGGACGATCTCCTCTTTGGACATTTCAAGAGAGAACAGGGCCACTGGCTCACCGGCCGCGGCAGCATTTGTTGCGATGTTCATGGCCAAACTGCTTTTTCCCATGGCCGGCCTTCCAGCAATTACCACGAGATTCGCCTTCTGGAGACCGGCTAGTTTCCTGTCGAGATCGACAAAACCAGTGGCAAGGCCTGTCATTTCCGAACCCTGCTGTTCCAACAATTCGATGTGCTCGAGCACATCACTGAACATCGGACCAATCTCGAGGAGTGTCTGCGAAGAACGTTTCTCAGCGACCCCGAGAACTGCCTGCTCGGCCCGATCGAGGACGCTGGCGATCTCATCGTCGATGTTGAACGCATACTCGGTGACGGAAGATCCGGCTCTGATCAGCTCGCGGCGCTTCGCATGGTCTTCGACAATGCCGGCGTAGAAGACAACGTTCGACGTTGAGGGCACGATGTCGACCAGCCGGGTCAGATACTGGATTCCACCGATCTTCTCCAGCTCGCCTTTGCGTCGGAGCGATTCGGAAACTGTGACCGCATCGATCGCCTGGCTGGTATCGAACAGCTCGCGCATCGACTCGTAGATCGCTTGGTGGGCGGGAACGTAGAAGTCTTCAGGATGAATCTTGTCCATGACCTCGGTGACCGCATCCTCGGACAGCAGCACGGCGCCGATCACGGACTCCTCGGCCTCACGGGAGTGGGGCGGAGTCCGGTACCCGGGTCGCATTTGATTCTCGGTCACGCTTGTCATCAATCGTCCTCTTCACCGTCGTGCTTGGCACGGCTCACAATCTGGCAGACGACCCCGACAGATTTGTGGGGTCTCGACGCGCAAGACCCCGCCGGGCGGGGAAGTGGTCCACCTCAGCGGGGGAAGTCAGCGAAACATATACCCGCTCTCTGAGTCACCCCAAGCCAAACCGCTTTTTGTTTTTCGCGGTGGCAAACTTTGTCGAAAAGTCGCGAAACACGACGGTAGAACGCGAAAACAACCCCTATTTTGGCGGTCGTTTTCAACAGACCTGTGGACAAAGGTTCGCCATTGCGGCGGGCCCTTGTTAGGCGGGGATCACGTCCAGGGTGAGGGGGAATTCGACATCGGGGTGAACCTTGACCCGAATCTCATGGAGACCGATGGCCTTGATCGGCTCAGGAAGTTCGACTTGAGCTCGTTCCAGTTCAATCCCGGTAAACCGATTGATCCCCTCAACAATGTCGGAAACACCGACCGAGCCGTAAAGCTGACCTTCATCCCCAGCCTGAGCAGCAAGCACAACCCGACTGCCAACCAATTGGGTGGCAATTGTCTCGGCAAGTTCCTTGGCTCGACGGTCAGACTCGACACGAGCCTCCCTTATCGTTTCAGCCTGCTCCAGTGCACCGGTATTGGCTTTGATGGCGAACCTCTTCGGAAGAAGAAAGTTCCTCGCATAACCGTCAGCGACATCAACAACGTCGCCCCGCTTGCCCAGTTCGGTCACGTCATCGGTGAGGATGAGCTTCATCGACCGTTACCGACGTATGGAAGCAGCGCCATTTCACGAGAGTTCTTGACCGCGGTGGCCAGCTTGCGCTGATCGCGGGGACAAAGACCGGTTACCCGGCGGCCACGGATCTTGCCCTTATCTGACATGTACTTCCGGAGGGTGGACGTGTCCTTCCAGTCGGCCACGGCACCTGCACAAAGCTGGCAAGGTTTCGGCTTGCCTCGACGGGAGTCTTGGCGACGACCACCCTGGACCGCGCCCCTTTTTTCCCGCTTGTTCTTTCTACCCATTCGAATAACTCCTAGAAGGGCGCCTCGTCGGGCCCGTATTCATCACGAGCGACCGGGGCGGGCGTCTTGGTTTCGCCTCCGCCTCCTCCACCCTGCGTTTTGTTGCCCCGGTCATCGCTGCGTTGTGTGCGATTTACGGTTGCAGTAGCCCATCGAAGTGACGGTCCGACTTCATCGATCTGGATCTCGACAATCGAGCGCTTGTCGCCCTGTTCGGTCTCCCAACTACGTTGCTCGAGACGACCGGACACGATGATCCTCATCCCCTTCTGCAAGGACTCGGCTACCTGCTCCGCCTGCTCACGCCAGACGGTCCCACCAAAGAAGCTGGTGTTCTCCTGCCATTCGCCGTCCTGACCGCGCCATCGGCGATTAACGGCCATACGGATCTTGGCCATGGCAACACCCGAAGGAGTGAAGCGAAGCTCAGGGTCGTCCACAAGGTTTCCAATAAGCGTGACGCTGTTTTCCATCAGGTACTCCTCAATTCAGTCGCACTGACGACTATGTCGCATCGGTGTGACTGATTCCAGCTATCCATCGACGCGGACGATCTTGTGTCGGATGACCTCGTCGGTAAGCGCAAGCATGCGATCCAGAGAATCAATGGTTTCGCTTTCGGACTGGAATACAAGCACCGAGTAATAGCCTTCGGAGAGGTGCTCGATTTCGTAGGCGAAGCGACGCTTCCCCCACAGGTCCCGTCGGGTGACGCTGGCACCGTTCTCGGCCAAGTAAGACTCGAGTTCGGTGACTTTGGCGTCGATGTCGTCCTCGGCCAACTCAGGCCGATGAATCGTCATGATTTCATAGTCGCGCATATGACCTCCTGTGGACATCCGGTTGGAAGGCCCCATCCGCACGATGGAGCAGGGGTTGGCCGCAACCGATAGCGCGTGACATCGGTGCGGGAGCCGAATGGTAGCCACAGTCCGACGTCTTTACCCAGTCGACAGCATCTCCCCAGGCCCAAATTCGTATACATCTTGCGGTGTCTCCAAGACCCACATCACCGGTCCAGGTGAGCCGAAGGAGACACATGGCTCGATAAAACAAGGTTCCATGGGCGCAGCTCCGATCAGGGATCGATCACCATCAAACCACCAGATGTCGAGTGGGATCGATGTGTTCAACATGTGAAAGGTTGCCGGCTTCGATTCCTCGTAGACGAATAGCATCCCGTCCAGCCCCGCTGGGAGCTTCTCCACCTCCATGAGACCTCTCGCCCTTTTCTGTGGTGTGTCGGCGACCGCCACCGTCAGTGCTTCTGCCCCGACAGTGATTTCGGTCTCGTCAAAGACTCCCGCCTCCCAATCCACCGCTCCGCCACAGGCCGATACCACGACCAGCAGAACGACTGCTACTCGGATTGGGCACTCTTTAGAAGTTCGGAAGCGACCTCGTCGGAAATGTGGTAGCTCTCGTCGTCACCGGGGAAAGACCCTGACTCCACATCGCTCTTGAAGGCTTTGAGTGCTTCCACCGCATCATCAGCGAGGTGCGCATAACTGCGAACGAACTTCGGATAGTGCCCTTTTCCAAGGCCGAGAACATCGTGGAACACCAAGACCTGACCGTCGGTGCCCGGACCGGCACCGATGCCGATCGTGGGAGCATCGGTCTCCTTGGTGATGATCTCGCCAAGCACGTCTGGAACCCCTTCGATGACAATGGAGAAACAGCCAGCGTCCGACAGTGCCTTGGCGTCGTCGATCATCTCGCGGGCAGCGTCGACCATTTTTCCCTGAACTTTGAAGCCACCCATCGCGTGTACCGATTGTGGAGTGAGCCCAACATGACCCATCACGGGAATCTCTGCATCGAGGATCGCCTGCACCACCGGAAGACGCTTCCTTCCACCTTCCAATTTCACTGCTTCGGCACCGCCCTCGCGAATCAGACGACCTGCGTTTCGAACCGAGTCCTCTTCACCGATATGGAATGTGAGCCACGGCATGTCCGCCACGATCAGGGCTTTCGGGTTGGCTCGTTTGACCGCTCTGGTGTGGAGGACAATCTCATCGAGACCGATTTCGAGTGTGGTTTCCATGCCATGAACGACATTGGCAACTGAGTCTCCGATCAAGATGATGTCAACGCCGGCACGGTCTGCGATGACCGCTCCCGGGTAGTCGTAGGCGGTCAGCATCGTGATCTTCGGGCCGCCCTTGCGAGCTCTGATCTCTGGCGCAGTTATCTTGCCGGACATGGGCAGGTAAGGGTACTTGGACTCTCCAACAGTGGAACCCGACTAAACGTTTCCTGGTACGACGCGGATGACGACGCGTCAAGAAGCGTGGATCACAAAGGCCTGGATCTGTCCCTCGACAGGACCATTGCCGAAACGGGATCGGATGGCTTCGGTCGCCATTGACGTCGATTCAGCAAGGTCAGGTCCGGAACGCACCTCGATCTCGTTTCGCAACGGAGTCCCCTGGCAATAAGCGATAGCGGGAACCGAAGGTTCGTCAGCAACGCTGGCAGCGGTCATTCGATTCACGGCGATGGTCGTGAACCCCGCTTCCGTCAGTTCCTCTTGATAAACCGCGGTGTCGTAGTGGCCGTGGGGAGTTCTCGCGAGAAAGTCTGGAGGATCGTCTGTGAAGACTCCCGCAAGAGACCTCGTCACAACGTCGGCAAACTGGTTCGCCTCGATCCGATCCCACATGTTGTACACAAACGACCCACCGGGACGTAAGACTCTCCGCACCTCCCGATACGCCCGCAGTCTGTCCGAAAAGAACATCGCCCCAAATTGGCAGAGAACCAGGTCGAAACTTGCTTCTGGAAACGGGAGATCGAGAGCATCGGCAGGTCGCCAGTCGATCCTGGCGTCTTCCGGCTGTCGGACTGCGGCCCGCTCCAGCATCGACGCATTCAGGTCCGTGACCATGTAGCCAGCATCCATCCCGAGTACAGGAGCGACAGCCCGAGTGACCACACCGCTGCCGGCGGCCACTTCCAGGACGCTGTTGGGACCAATCACAGCAGTTCTTTTCGCCAGATCTTCGGCGAAGTGCTCAAAGATCAGCGGAACCAGCTAGTCGTCGTAAATGTCCGGTATTGAGCCGGAGAAGACGCTGTCTGAGTCGAACATCAGAGAATTGAGCGAACCCAGTTGATGTCCCTTGCCTGTTCGGCAGCACCACCAGGGGTCTCCACCACCACCGGTGCTCCCGCCGTGGCGATGGTTGTGGCCAGGTCATCGGTCGGGCACTCACCATCACCCAGGTTCTGATGACGGTCGCGTCGAGAATCGAATGGATCTTTGGAGTCGTTGGCGTGCACGAGATCGATGCGGCCGGTTGCGGCCATCACTCTCTCGACGAGTTCGTCAAACGGCTCGCCACCTGCCCACGAGTGACATGTGTCGAGTACAAACCCGACGCCGTAGCCACCGATCTCCTCCCAGAGCTTGGCGATCCACTCAACCCTGCGAGCCAAAGCCTTGTCACCACCCGCAGTGTTTTCGATCAACACCTGCATTTCGGTGTCGAGGGCGTCGAGGGCCTTGCGCCACCGAGTGATCCCTTCTTCCTGAGGACCGTCGCCGGTGACATGACCACCGTGCACGACAACCGCGGTGGCGTTGATTTCGTTCGCAGCGTCACAGGTGTCTTGGAGGATCTTCCTGCTCGGGATGCGTACCCGGTTGTTGTCGGCGCAGAGGTTGATCAGATAGGGAGCGTGAACGTAGATCGGGATGGAGGCGTCCTTGAGTTCGTCGGCATCCTCACGCGAGTTGGGCTTTTTCCACGACTGCGGATTGGACAGAAAGATCTGGACAAGATCGGCGTTGCGCGTCTTCGCCTCCGCCAGAGGTCGTTCGGACGGAGCGTGGGCACCAACGAGCGTCATTCTTCCTCGAATCCCCAGGTGTCTCTCGACTGCCAGATACCTTGTCGCCGCGCCGCCGCGACTCGCCTGGTGGCTTCGACGGCGTAGTCCGCCACCTGATCAGCAACCGCTTGCGGTTCCTGTGCCCAATCGTCGGCGAGCATTCCGAGCTCTCTCTCATCGAGCCAACGAGCTCCCCAAGGACTGCCTGGAAGGTCACCCCTCGTCAGTAGTTGAACAACAAAAACCTGGACCCGATCACCTTCGTCCTCGACCTCAGCTCCCCTGACATCCACGACGCTCTCCCACGGAATCAGAGCCGGCTGCTTGAAGGGCCCGTTGATCTTCAGAGCAAGACCGTCATCTCGACATTCGATGACCTTTGTTGGGACGAAAAGCTCTTTGAGCCCCCACACGACGATGAACGCGGCGAACAGGAACATCACCCAGGCCCAGATCACGTCTCTCGGCTCGAAGATCTGAGTGTCTTCGGGGCGGAAGATGATCTCGCGAAGCCAGTTTGTAATTCGGCGGTTGGTGAGAACGTCGAGTGAGATGATCAAGAGCGGAATGCCGGCCATCGCCAGCAGCCACATCCGCACCGCTGAACGCTTGAACACGAGGGTCAAGATCCGACACCGAGATCAGCCGGAGTCACCAGAGCTACGAAAGGAACGCCCAGGTGGAAGAGATTTTGTTCGGCTTTCCCATCGGAACGATCGACCATGACAATGATCTGGACAATCTCCAAACCGGCCTCGAGGGCGGCAACGGCTGCCTCTTTCGTTGCGCTTCCGGTGGTAGTGGCGTCTTCGACCAAGGCGACTCTCGCACCGGCGCGGACCGGTCCGACCAAACGACCGCCGGTCCCATGGTCCTTGGCCTCTTTGCGTATCGAGAATGCCTGGAGCGGGCGACCGCCGGCAGACGAAACCATCGCAGTCGCCACCGCAATCGGATCGGCGCCAATGGTCATGCCACCCACCGCCTCGACCGTCGGGTCGAGCGTCTCCACAAACGCTCGGCCAACATGCCACGCGCCCTCACCGTCGAAAGTCACCTGACGACCATCGAGATACCAGGACGACGCGGCACCCGATCGCAATGTGAATGGGCCGTCGGTGCGGAGTGCTTGGGACTTCAGATGTTGAATCAGGGCGTCACGGGACACAGACCCATCGTATTGGCAGCGAAGAGACAATCACCGCCGGACTAACTTTGCGGTCATGGACCTATTCCTCATCCGCCACGGTCAGCCCGACTGGGCGCCCGACGAGATCGCACGCAATGACCCTCATCTCACCGAGTTGGGAAAACAGCAGGCCGAAAGGGTCGGACATCGGATGAGCTCGCTGGAACGAGTCGACGAGATCTGGGTGTCCTCGATGAACCGTGCCATGGAAACTGCCGATGCCATCGAAGCCGAAATACACCCTGACCGCGAGGTTCATGACTGGCTCCGAGAAATCCAGAATCCACCTGAATGGGAAGGTTCACCTGTCAAAGACATCGACGAATGGTTCGAAAAGGCCAACCTCCGTTCGATGGAGGAGCTCTGGAAAGGGATCGGCCCTGGTGGTGAGACCTTCCGTGACTTTCACGAACGTGTTGTCACCGGTCTGGTCGCGACCTTGATCGCCAATGGGATCCATCCGATGGAAGACAATCGCCACCTGTTCACGGTGGACGATCCCCGTCAGAGCGTCATCATCGTGGCCCACGCTGGGACCAACGCCGTGGTCCTCGGCCATCTATTGGGGCTGGACCCGGTTCCCTGGGAATGGGAGCGTTTTCGCCAGCCCCACACCGGTGTAAGCCGTCTAAAGATGATGCGTATCGCAGATGGATGGGCCTTCTCCCTCCGTCAGTTGGGGAATGTGGCCCACCTGCACCCTGGGATGATCACCTCTTAGGCGTCATTCCTCACCCTGTACAACTGCCAGGCCCTCGGGACACCCCTCAGTTCGCGTGCGCCCTAGAGGACACCCATTTCGGAGAGGTCAGCCGTTACCAGGAATAGACCTGAGGCTTGGGTCCTCACCTCGTCATCGGCGACCAATTCGCCCGAGGCGAGCATCCGCTTGCCTCGAAGCTCATCCACCCGGGACCGAACCGTCAACTGATCGGTGACGTTGAGTGGCTTTGGGTAGCGAAGCTCCAGACGTCCCGTAACCGTCATCACCTTCTCGGTGAGAATCCCGGCCCAGACCAGCATCTCATCGAGCGCCGTTGCAGCCACTCCGCCGTGGAGGACATCACCGGCTCCCCGATAGTCCTCTCTGGGCGTGAAGCGGGCGCTGACCTCGCCATCGACAAGATCGAAATCGTCGAGATGCAGACCAATCGGGTTGTCACGACCACAAGCGAAACACCCGTCGTCGTAGTGACGCCGAATCCTGTCGACGAACTCTGCGATGTCGCTGGCCATGTGGACGATTGTGGCCGTCTACTTACCGAAACGACGATTGCGGCCTGCGTAGTCACGCAAAGCGCGCAGGAAGTCAACATGACGGAAAGCGGGCCAGTTGACGTCTACAAACACGAACTCGGAGTAGGCCGATTGCCAAAGCAAGAAGCCCGAGAGCCGTGACTCACCCGACGTCCGGATAAGGAGATCCGGGTCCGGAATGTCGGAGGAATACATGTGTTGCGCCAAGGCGTCCGCATCGATTTGGTCGGGAATGTCGTCCGCAGGAACACCGCTCTCGGCCAATTCCGCAACCAAATCCTTGGCAGCATCAACGATTTCCTGACGCCCCCCATAACCCATTGCGATGTTGAGACGACGCGAACCGTGAGGATGGGCCTCCTCAGCTTCCTTGGCCGCCGCTACGAGATTGTCTGGCAACTGGTCGAGACTTCCGATGAACTTGAGCGCCATGTCGTATTCATCGCACAACTGCGGAAGCCTGCCAAACAACTCAATGAGGACGCTGAAGTAGGGGTCGAGCTCATCGGCCGGGCGGGACAGGTTCTCTCGGGAGAGAACCCAAGCCGTTACCGCTGGAATCTCAAACTCATCAGCCCATCCCAGGAACTCCTCGAAGCGTCCCATGCCAACGCGGTATGACTCCGTATATGAGGAGAGGCCTTCTTCACGGGCATGACGACGGTGTCCGTCTAGAACGATGCCAATGTGCTGAGGGAATCGGCTGCGATCGAGACCCCGCAGAAGATTGCGCTCGTAGAGCCGGTAGAGAAGACCAAGAGCCATGGAGTCTTGTCATCGTACTTCGATGCTCGATTGCCACCACCCATCCAATAACCTGCTGACATATGGAACGCATCAATCTCGGCAAGATGCGAAACCCGATCCGCGGGTTTTTACATGGTGGCGCCGCCATAGCCACCATCGTCGGACTCGGTTTTCTTCTGGCACGTGCCTGGGGCAACGCCCCGGCAATCGCCGGTGCACTGATCTTCGGAATCGCTCTTTTGATCATGTTCTCGATCTCGTCGCTTTATCACTCGATTCCCTGGGGTGAAGATTGGAAAGGGCGACTTCAGCGTGTCGATCACGCGATGATCTACTTAGTGGTAGCTGGGACTTTCACCCCCATCGCCATTGCTGCCCTCGAGGGAGCGGCGCTCGCCATCGGCCTCAGCCTTCTCTGGTCGATCGCCTTGGCCGGCATTCTCCTCAAGGCTTTTCTCCCCAACGTAAAAACCTATTTGTCGGTCACCCTGCAGATGGTCATGGGCTGGCTGACACTCTTGTTTGTACCCACGATCTACGACCAGCTCGGGGTAGGAGCGGTCGTGTTCATCTTCCTGGGAGGGCTGTGTTACTCGGTTGGTGTGATCATCTTCACGACAAAACGACCCAAGCTCTGGCACCGGGGCTTTTCATATCACGAGCTGTTCCACGTTCTTGTGATAGCAGGGAGCGTGTTCCACTTCGTAGCGATCCTGGTCTACGCGATCCCGGCAACGGTCTAATTGCCTCCACCACCGATGGGCCTCAACCCCTGGGAAGGGAAGACTCCTCGGCGCAAAGCGCCTCCACTTCATCGATCTCAATCGGGACCGATTCGGTCATATTCTCGTTGCCTTTGGCAGTGGCAAGGATGTCATCTTCGATCCTGACGCCGATGCCGAGGAATTCTTGCGGCACAACGTGGGTCACTTTCTCGGCGGCTTCCTTTTCCTCGGCTTCTTTGGCGGCGGCGACCGTCCGACCCAGCCGAATCCGACGCTCGTTCCACTCATCGGTGTCGTGGCTAAGCATCGTCAACTCGATTTCGGCCTTGCCCGGAGCTACATAAATCCCTGGCTCAACGGTGAACGACATCCCGGCCTGTAGAGGTCTAGGAGCACCGTCGACTCGATAGCTCCCCCGGTCGTGGACGTCCAGGCCCAGCCAGTGACCTGTGCCATGCATGAAGAAATGCTGGTAGTGATGCATGGCAAGTGCATCGTCGACCGATCCCGGTAGCAACCCGATCTCGACCATCCCAGCAGTGAGAATTCGAGTTGCCTCATCGTGAACGGCTCGCATGGATGAGCCGGGGACCGACATTTCGACGCCTCTCTTCTCTGCGGCCAACACGATGTTGTAGATCGCACGCTGGGGATCAGTGAACTTTCCGTTGGCAGGGAAGGTCCGTGTGATATCAGAGGAATAGCCGTCCACTTCGGCGGCTGCATCAATCAGGATCAAGTCTGAGTCTCCGACCACTGTGTCGTTTTCTTCGTAGTGGAGAACACAGGCGTTTGCCCCCGACGCCACGATCGACGGATAGCCGTTGCGTCGCGACCCTTTGAGACGCCAGAAATACTCGAGGACGGCTTGAACCTCGTATTCAGGCATCCCCGGCTGGGCGTATCGCATCGCCTCCCGATGGCCTTCTGCTGTCAGATGACAAGCCTGACGCAAGCTGTCTGCGTCGACGGCGTCTTTGATCAGCATCATCTCGCCTAGCGGCACCGAAACGTCTTTCACCGTTGACGGAACAACACCACCCATGCGCTCCCGGTGGCTCCGAGCCGAATTGATGATGTCAGTGACTTTCGAGTCGAACGCCGGATTGCCGGTGGTGTACCAGAGAACCTCTCGGCCGATCATCAACCGCTCCAGAACAGTATCGAGCTCCCCGATCTCGTATGCGGAGTCGGCACCAAAAGCTTCCTCGGCCTTGTGGGTGCCGGTCCGAATCCCGGTCCACACCTCGAGGGCTGGATCTTTGGGCCGCACCAGAAGGGTGTAGTCACCTTCAGCGTGGCCGGGGGTGATGATCGCCACCGCGTCCGGCTCGTGAAAGCCGGTCAGATACCAGAAGGCCGATTCCTGGCGGAACTGGTGCATTACGTCGTGATTTCGGATCTCCTCCGTGGCGGCGGGAATGACTGCCAACCCGTCCAGGCCGACCATCTCCCCAAGACGACGACGGTGGTCTGCGTAGCGATCGATCATGACCCGCAAGATAACTGACGTCGCAAACGTGAGCCGATTACCCCCGGATACGGGCATGCGAGGCGCTACTACCTGAGGTCCGCCTTAAGGGGTGAGTTCCAGGTCTACCAGGAGAGGAAAGTGGTCTGAGCCGAGAGCCGGACCCAGCCGGCGGTCGCGGACATTCAGCTCCGGGCTGTGCAATAGATGGTCAATCGGCACCCGCATCACGAACACCGACATCGCCGGGAACGATGGCTGCAAGCCAAAGCCGATCTGAGAATTGCGAAGTTCGGCACTGGCCAGAATCTTGCGAAATGGCGACGACCAGGGTGTTGCATTGAAGTCACCAACAACAAAAAAGGCTCCTTCCTGAGACGCCGCCCAGTCACCGGCAAAAGCCAGTTGGGCGTTTCGCAACGCCGCTCTCTGCTTCTCCGTCGGTGCCAGAGGGTGTGTCGACAGCACCGACACTTCCTCCGGCCAACCAGTCGGTCGGTATTTGATTTCCACGGCACGCGGTTGCGCCTCGGCGAATCCAAACGACACGGCTTCGACGTCTTCACCCCGCACCAACACAAGAGTCCCGAAGATCAGATTGTCCGAGCGGGGCCTGATGATTTCGTAGTCCAAGTCCGCTGACTCGAGAGCGACCTCCCAAGGACGACTCGCCTCGTGCAACAGCACAAGGTCGGGATCGGTCACTTCGATGTACTCGACGACATCCGAGAAGCTCTCGTTGGTTGACAACAGATTGAACGACATGACCCGGACACTCGGCGCCGTGGCCTCGCTGGGACCCGGGGAGCCGACGTAGAGCGGAAGCACCACCAGCAGATTGATTGCGGCGACGCCAAGGACGCCGTAGCCGATGCGACGCCACTTCGACATCATCACCAGGACGCCGAGAACTGCCAGGGCAACTGCGTATTGAGCGCGAAAATTTGCTAGAACGTCCAGCCACCAAATCCACTCCCCGAAGAACGCTGCAATCGAGACAGCGGCTAGGCCAACCGCAGGAATAGCCAGGAGTATCACCCGATCAGGGTAGGAATCTCAGATGGTGTTCATCCAGGCGGAGACGGCTTGGCCGATCGCCGGACCCGAGTCCTCCTGAACGAAATGGACGCCCCGGACAGTGACTTCAGTTTGATTTTGCCAGGCTCGACATACATCGCGTTGGCGTGCGAACAAGATCGCTCCAGGCTCGGCGTTGATGAACAACTTCGGCACGTCGGACCCAGCCATCCATTCCGCATTCGCCTCAACAATCGCTTTGACGTCGCTCGGCTCCCCCTCGATTGGGATCTCGCGCGGCCATGTCAGCGTGGGTCTTCGTGACTCACCCGGCTCCAGGTAAGGCTTGCGATAAACCGCCATGTCCTCTTCTGAGATTGGATCGATCACCGAACCGGGGAGAATCTTCTCGACAAACACATTCTTGGTGAGAACCAACTCCTCACCAGCCTCCGACCGCATTCCCTGGAACAGCCGCAACGAGGCTTCCCCCCAGTCGTCCCAGGTCAGAGGTGTGACAATCGTCTCCGTGTAGGCGATACCTTTGACCGCGCCAGGGTGACGACGGCCCCAATCGAAGCCGAGAGGACCACCCCAATCGTGGACGACAAGGGTTACGTTGCTGTCGACACCCACCACGTCGAGGAACGCCTCTAGATATTCGGCGTGGTCAGAGAATCGATATTGACCACCAATCTTCTCCGAGTCACCCATGCCGATTAGATCGGGTGCGATGCAACGTCCCATCTCACTCAACTCGGGGATCACTTTTCGCCAGAGAAACGATGACGTCGGGTTGCCGTGAAGAAGAACGATCGGATCCCCCTCCCCATGCTCGACATAAGCCATCTCGGAGCCGAGGGCCGAAGCTTTGTGTTTCTTCAGCGGATCGAAACGACCGGACATCGGGCGAGTCTACGGCTTCGGACCGCCTGCTACTCCTCCTCGAGAGAAGGTGGGGGTCCGGGATCGGCCATGTCAGAAGCGAGCGCCCACTCACGTGCGGTCTCAAAGGCGTCTCGTTTCGAGTAGGGCCCCTCGTCGATCCGCTTCTCGAGAAGGATCTTCATGATCTCACCGATGCGTGGCCCAGGCTCGATCGCCAGATAGGCCATCACCTCGTTCCCATCGATCGGAGCTCGCAGTCGCGAAAGCTCCTCCTTTTGTGAAAGCTCTTCAATCCGCTCCTCGAGTTCATCGATTCCGGACTTGATTGTCCGCTCCCGTCGTTTGTTCGCCGTGGTGACGTCACAGCGCACCAACTCGTTGAGACGCTCGAGTAGTGGGCCCGCGTCGCGCACATACCGACGAACCGCGGAGTCAGTCCAGCCCAGTTTCAACGTGTGGGGGCGCAGATGGAGGAAGACCAGTTGGCCGACGTCGTCCACTATCTCCTTCGGGTAACGAAGCTCGCGGAGCCGGCGACGTGCCATTCGGGCGCCAACCACCTCGTGGTGGTGGAAGGCAACGCCGCGCGGTCCAAATTCCCGCGTGTCGGGCTTTCCGACGTCATGGAGGAGAGAGGCGAGTCTTAGGACCAGATCCGGCGACGACTTGTCGACAACGGCAAGCGTATGTGCGAGAACGTCTTTGTGACGGTGATGGGGATCTTGCTCCATCGCCAGCATCGGCAACTCGGGTAGAAAATATTCGGCGAGCCCAGTATCCACGACCATTCCCAAAGCCGCTCCGGGGGCCGGAGCAACCATCAGCTTGGACAGTTCGTCACGAATTCGCTCAGAGGAGATGATTTCGAGTCGCGAGGCCATTCCCCTAACCGCCTCGATGGCCGACTCATCAGGAGCAAAACCGAGCATCGCATGGAACCGAAACAACCGGAGCATGCGAAGCGGGTCGTCACCGAACGCGATCTCGGGGTCAAGGGGAGTCCGCAGCGTATGGTCTGCCAGATCGACGAGACCGTCGTACGGATCGATCGGTTTCAATTGGGGCAACGTCAGGGCGATGGCATTGACGGTGAAGTCTCGGCGACTGAGGTCAGTCTCAATATTTTCCGAAAAGGTGACAGTGGGCTTTCGCGAGTCGTCGCGATAGATTTCCTCGCGAAAAGTCGTGATTTCGATCCTGTGCCCATCCTTCTGAGCGGCAATGGTCCCGAAAGCCTCACCCAACTTGTAGACCGAGTCAGCCCAAGCTTCGAGCAGGTTGGCTATACGCTCCGGCCTGGCGCTGGTGGCGAAGTCGAAGTCCTCCAATGGCCGTTCGAGGAAGGCGTCCCGCACCGATCCTCCAACCAGGTAGATCTCCTCACCCGCGCGGTTGAAGATCTCCGACAGTTGGGATGGAGGAAGATCAGTGGAGGTCAGGAACTCGAGACGTTTAGGAATCACGCTGCCCGAGGTTATCGGGACGAAGCGTCCCAGCAGTGAGGCTTGGTATCAGACCCCTATCCCTGCCGCTTGGGCTTTCGCCCGGATTTCGTGGGTATTGCGGACATAAGGAAGCGCCGAGTCGATCTCGACCGTCTGGTCGACAACATGTTTCAGGAGCGCTTGGTCGAAGGTCTGCATTCCGTGAAAACCGCTCTCTTTGATGATCTCAACGAGAAGAGAGGCCTCGTCGCCACCCATAATCCACTCCTGGGCCCGCTCATTGTTGGTGAGCACTTCGGTCGCAAGGATCAGCCCGGCGTCGCCGGCATCAATGAGAAGCTGGCTGATGACGGCCTGAAGCTGAGCAGCCAGCTGATTTCGAATCACAGCTCGCTCCGACTCAGGGAACAGCGAAACGAGTCGACTGACCGTCTCGGCAGGATCAGTCGTGCGCATGGACGATATGACCAGGTGTCCAGTTTCGGCAGCGTCGATGGCGGCTCTCGCGGTGTCGGCGTCACCAAGTTCGGAAATCATGATCACATCGGTGTCGTGCCGCATGGCCCCACGGATCGCACGTGCCATGTCGGAGGTGTCGACGCCAACCTCACGCTGGACGACGACGGAACGCTTGTCCGGATGAAGCACCTCGATCGGATCTTCGACTGTGAGGATCGCCACCCCTCGATTTGTGTTGATCCAGTCAATCATTGACGACATCGTCGATGTTTTACCCGAGCCCGACCGGCCGGTCACGAGGACCAATCCAGACGAAGCGCTGGCAAGCTTTTCGACGATTCTCGGAAGGCCAAGCTCTTCGAATGTCTTCGAACCGGGGACAACTCTCCGGAGCACCATCGACACTGAGCCACGTTGGCGGAATGCGGTCACGCGGAATCGACCGAGTTCTTGCTTTCCGTAGGCGAAGTCGGCGGTACCTCGTTCTTTGAAATCGGCGGCCGCATTGGACGTGAAAATTTCCTCGGCGTACTCCTTTGTGTCCGCGGGACGCAAGGATTCGAAGCCATCGAGACGTCGTAGATCGCCCTCGATTCGAACGATCGGAGCCGAACCAACTTTCAGATGGACATCGGAAGCCCCCACAGCCACTGCGCGCTGAAGCACTTCGTCAATGTTGAGCTCCATTTTCCCTTCCAGTTTGTTGCCTGATGGTTATCGGTCAGAACGGGAGCTGGTTTAGGGAACTTTCCAGAGCGAAGATGCGTGGATACGGACCGGATACGGTCGGTACTACCTGAGGTTTCGTGGGTTCAGATGGTCCAGTGGCGGGCAATAGCAGCTGCGGCAGCATCTAAGGCGGTTGTGGCCGAAGCGGGAGATGTTGACGGTGTCGCAGTTTCGACGTCTGAACTGATCCCGGCCATACCCATCAGAGTGGTGGCGCTCGACTGTTGCAGAGCCTCCAGGTCGTATCCTCCTTCAAGTGCAAACACGGTCCGGTTTGGGGGGTGGACTTCGGCCAGCCGAGCAGCCATCCACCCGTAGTCGTCAGCAACCAGATTCATGTCTGCCAGGGGATCATCGACGTGCCCGTCGTAGCCAGAACTGATGAACACCCAATCTGGTTCGAATTGGGAAACCACAGGAATCACCAACTCTGCCCATGCACGTCTGTAGATGTCCCCAGCAGTGTTTGCCGGGAGGGGAATGTTCACATTGGTTCCCTTCGCCTCGCCGGCATCGATATCGAGAACCTGTCCCTCAAATGGATAGAAATGGTCCTGATGTAGCGATACATAAAGCGTCCCCGGATCCTCGCCGAGAATCGACTGGGTTCCATTGCCGTGGTGCGCGTCCCAGTCGAGAATCGAAACTCTCTCCCCTCGGGATCTGAGGAGAGAGGCGGTAACAGCCACATTGTTGAAAATGCAGAAACCCATCGCTCGATCACGAAAGGCGTGGTGTCCAGGAGGACGTGTGACGGCGAAGCCCGTGCAGTTGGATCGCTCCACAAGTTCCTCGGTTACGGCCCGCACTGCACCCGCAGCTGTGAGGGCAGCCTCCCAGGTTTCCTCAGATGCGACAGTGTCCATGTCGAGTGCGCCACCACCGAGCGAGCAATAAGTCTCGATCATCTCGATGTATGAGGCATCGTGGGCCAAGCCAAGTTCACTTCGTTCGATATGCGGCGCTTCGATATCGGTTACCTTGAGGCCAGAACCCACCACACCACGACGTATCGCTGCTACCCGTTCCGGTCGTTCCGGATGCCGTTCGCCCGTATTGTGTTTCAACGACGACCCGTGGGTAGCGACAAGCACTTCCATGGCCGTACTCTCCCATACGTGCCCTATCAGGTCCGCATCGATGGAGCCTGGCCTTCACCCATCACTATCAGTCGAGGATGGTCGCGAGCCCAGGCACGCCCGTGGAACGCCGACACAACCGATGGATTCCTCAGGTTGGAGCGGGGTAGTCAAGAATTCCTCGCTGCTGCGACTTCCAGAATCGCCGAATACGGCTCCGAATCTGTCTACTCACCGGCTCTCTACCCAAGCTCGACTCGACTCTGGGCAAGAGCTGGATACCAAGAAACCCATCGACTCGGAGTGATGGAACGTTCGCTGAGTAGGCCCGGCGGGGTCCCCCGTACTCCCCTCTCCGAGGAGCTCCCCAACTGGGACAACCTGGGCGCCCTAGACCGCGCCGCCTTCCAAGGATTCTGGAGAATGGACTCCGTAGGCTTGAAGGAGGCGCTAAAGGCCACCTCCCGTTCCGTGATTCTCACACGGCAAACTACGTTTGGGATTGTTGGCTATGTGATCGTCGGCGCACAGTGGGGAGTCGCCTATCTTCAGCGTCTTGCCGTCCACCCTGATCACAGGGGTAAGGACATCGGCTCTGACCTGGTGCGTGGGGCCATCAACTGGGCACGTCGGACCACTTCACAGGTATTTGTTCTCAACGTTCGTGACGAAAACACGGCGGCTCAACGTCTCTACGAGAAAGAGGGTTTTAGTGCCACCGGGACCAAACTCAGGATTCTGCGTTATGTCCTCTGAGATCAAGTCCGACGCCTAGCCAGATGCCTGCAGCGATTCCTGATCGGTTCAAACTCGAAATGCGTCTGGGACGAGACGGCGACATCGAGGAATGGCTTGCCACCGACACGTCCCTAGACCGTCCCGTATTGGTCCGCAGCCTCGGCCCCGAAAGTGATCCCAGGCGCCGGGCGGAGTTCGTAGAACGGGTCAGCGCCGCGGCCAAAGCATCCCACACCCATCTCGCACGAGTGTTCGCAGTGGATCAGATAGACGGTGGGGCGTACTCAGTATCGGAATGGACCGGCGGGTCAACTGCGGCAGACCGGATCGAGGCTGGCCAACCGATCGAGCTACCTGACTTCTTGCCAAATGCGTCTGGCCTGGCTGGGGCGCTCGCCGCCCTTCACGACAGGGTGGTCACTCACGGTGGAATCGACCTGTCCGCTATCTCTTATTCAGTGTCACACACGGCGAAGCTGGGAGCCTTCGGCCGACCTGGCGGTAGCGATGCCAACGGTGACGTGACAGCGCTCTCGGCCGCCCTCGAGACGGCGCTGACGGGAGAGCCGCCCGGTGGTCCGCCGCCATCAGAATCTATCGACGGGTTTCCTCGGGCCATTGATCGAATCCTCAGATCTGGTCAGGCAGGTGACCTCACAGCTCGCGACTTGGAGAAAGCGCTAGTTGCTGCACCAACACCTCGAGTGCCCGGACCCGAGCCACGAGCGACCTCACGTCGCCTGCTGATTGCAGCCGTGGTGCTGATCGTGCTTGCAGTCGGTCTTGTTGCACTGGGTCGTGCTTTCTCGGGGGGAACTGAACCCATCATTCCCCCGGCCCAGACAACCATCCCCACTGCGACACCAACGACAGAGACGGTCGCAACCAACTCACCAGAAGCGGCGATTGTTGTCGAGAACGCCACCTCCTTTGATCCTTTTGGTGGCGGAGGCGAGAACGACGCCGAGCTCCCCAATCTGATCGATGACGAAATCTCCACCTCGTGGAGTACCGAGCAATATGAGGAGCCACTCCCCCAAGTCAAGCGGGGAGTTGGAGTGGCTTTCACCGTTGTCGGCATGCCTAGTCGTATGCAAATGGTCGGGTTCACCGCCGCTACCCGGTTCGAGGTCTTTTGGTCTGAGAGTTTCTTTACGCAGCTCGAGGAGTGGTCGCGCGTCGCCGGAGGACAGGCCCCCCCGGGTGCAACTTTTGTCGATCTTCCTCCACGCATTGACGGCTTCTGGCTTCTCTGGCTTACCGACCTTCCCCAACGAAGCGACGGGACATTTCAATCGTCGATATCAGAAGTACGATTCCAGCCGTGACCGCCCCCCCTCATGACGCCCAACTCCTGGCGCGTGTGGTGGACGGAGACCACGACGCGTTCAACGAGATCATGCGTGTACACGAAGGCCGGGTTTTCTCGGTATGTCTCAGAGTCCTCGGTGATCGGGAAAAGGCCCTCGATGCCACACAGGAGACCTTTCTCACCGCCTTCCGAAAGGCCCACCAATTCAAGGGCAACGCGGCAGTGGGGACATGGCTATATCGGATTGCGGTCAACACTTGTTATGACCAGCTCCGCAAGCAGAAAAGACGGCCGTCCGAACCCATGCCCGAGCACCTCGATCCTGCAGATCAGAGTGCTCATGAGGCCGTAGAGGCTGCTGCAGTACGACCGGAACTTCGCGAGGCGCTCGACTCCTTGCCGCCAGAATTCCGAGCAGCCGTTGTTCTTTCCGACGTCGAAGGAATGTCGTTGCCTGACACTGCTGAGACACTTGGGGTGCCGGTGGGCACTGTGAAGTCGCGAGTGTTCCGGGGTAGACGGCTTTTGGCCAAACATCTAGGGAACCAAATGACGTCATGAGAACATCAAAGGTTTGGCATGCGTAAGAAAGAAGTTGAGCTGATTGCGGCTCTCGCCGAAGGCAAACTCGAAGACGAGACAGCAGTTCGCGCTCTGATCGCTTCCTCAACGAAACGCCAAGCGGAGTACGACGCACAGAAAACCGCATACGAAGCGCTCAGCTCCATACCGTCGGCACAGCTCACCGAACACGAATCCGCTGCCCTTCACAGGGATATCTGGACCGAGTTTCAGGTCCAACCTGAGGCGGAAGCAACGAAGGCACCCTGGTTCTACCGCTGGTCGTACGTCGCCGCCGGCCTCTTTGTGGTTGTGGGGCTAGTCATCGTTGTCGACCAGACAAACTCCAACTTTGCACCCACCTCACTGCTCAGCAGTGGTGACGACTCGGCGTCAGAAGCCCCCGTGGTAACCAGTTCCGCCGACGAATCTGAAGGCCTTTCAGCCGAGCGCGCGCTGACAGACACGACACAGTCGGCCACCGAAGCTGTTGGCGACCAGGAGTCCGACGGTGTCGCCGAGTACGCGGATCCCGACGTTGCCGGGCTCACTGAACTGGCAGAACAAACACGAAGCGGACGCCTCCAGTCGTTCGACTTGGCCGCTACCAATTTCGATGCGGCGATGGTCGACGACATGACCCAGTGCATCGAATCAGCCGGGCTTGCTGACCACGAAGTTGTAGGAGACGTCGAAGTGGAGAACCATTACATCGTTGCGGTGCCGGCCGGTGCCGAACTCGGACCAGACACACCGGTCAGTTTCGTTGACATCAACGCTTGTCAGGTGGCGTACACCCACGAGTGACAGTTCTGTCTGGGACTACAGCGGTTCTCGCAACTAATCTTGTCATTGATGCATGAGTACGCCACAAAGTTTGCTGACCTCTTAGAGCAGGTCGCCACCAAGGTCAGGGAGATGACCGTCGATAGGGTGAGGACAGCAGTAACCCTCACCGGGTTGGGAATCCTTGCCGCAAGTCTGGGGTTGATGACAGCGATCTTCCTGGTGTGGGCGATCTTTGGTGCTCTGGAGATTCCCCTTACGACAGCAGGAGCTTTCGCGGTCTTTGGAGTGGTCCTCCTCGGTGTAGGCGGCTTCATGTGGTTCAAGAGGAACGACGAATGACACACGAAAAACTGATAATCATTGGATCGGGCCCTGCTGGGCTCACCGCCGCTCTTTACGCTGCGCGGGCCGATCTCAAGCCTCTGGTCTTTGAAGGCGCCATGGCAGGCGGACAATTGATGATCACCACCGATGTCGAGAACTATCCAGGTTTCCCCGACGGGATCATGGGCCCCGAATTGATGGACCAGTTCCGAAAGCAGACCGAGCGATTCGGAGCTCGTCTTCATCAAGTAGACGTGACCGAGGTCGACTTCTCGTCGAGACCACTTCAAGTCGACGTAGGTGGCGACCATTACACGGCTGACGCGGTGATCATCGCTACCGGAGCCTCCGCCACTTGGCTGGGGATACCCGGAGAAGAGATGCTCACCGGACGTGGTGTCTCGGCCTGTGCCACCTGTGATGGCTTCTTCTTCCGTGATCAGGAGATAGTGGTGGTTGGTGGAGGCGATACCGCGATGGAAGAAGCCCTCTTCCTCACCAAGTTCGCGTCGAAGGTAACGATTGTCCACCGTCGCGACGAGTTCCGAGCGTCGAAAATCATGGCGCAGAGAGCCATCGACAACCCCAAGATCGAGGTGCGTTGGAATTCGGTGGTCACCGAGATTCATGGCGACGACGCCGTCACCGGTGTCACGCTGGAAGACACACTGACCGGCGATTTGAGCCAACTCGACGTCGAAGGTGTCTTCGTAGCCATCGGTCACAAGCCGACCACAGAGCTGTTTGATGGCAAGCTCGACATGGACGAAAACCGCTACCTGATTGCCGGCCAAAACGGAGGGACCGCGACCTCGGTCGAAGGTGTCTTCGCCGCCGGCGATGTGGTGGATCACGTCTATCGTCAGGCTGTGACCGCCGCAGGGACCGGTTGCATGGCCGCCATCGACGCCGAAAAGTGGCTGGCCCACCAGGAATGACCGATCAGGAATCCAGGTTCACTGAGTAGACCCCAAGGAGATTTTTCAAAATGGCAGAAATAGTCACTCTCAACGACGGCGTCTTCAACGACGCCATAACCGGCGACAAGCCGATCCTCGTCGACTTCTGGGCCGAATGGTGCGGACCCTGCCGCGTCATTGCCCCGGTACTAGAGGAAATCGCAACCGAACACGAGGGATTCACCATCGGCAAGCTCAACGTCGACCACAACCCACAAACCGCCGCTGCCCACGACGTGATGAGCATCCCCACTCTGATTCTGTTTAAAGACGGTGTCGAGAAGAAGCGGATTGTCGGCGCCGCTCCCAAACGCAAGTTGATGGCTGACCTCGAGGAGTACGTCTCCGTCTAACGCGTGCACCGCGACGTACACAGCACGTCTGTGCACGCGCACCCCATAGACTTGCTCCCACATGCGTCTCTACCGCCTCGGGAGCGAAGGCACCGCCGTTCGTGACATCCAGGATCGGCTGGCCGCGCTCGGTTTCGAGTCCCCCCGAGACATTCGTGGCACATTCGCCGAATCGACTCGCGAAGCAGTGGTCCATTTCCAGAAAGCCAAAGGCCTCGACGCCGACGGCATGGTCGGTCCCGACACATGGCGATCGTTGTATGAGGCGGGCTACCGGCTGGGCGACCGCCTCATATTCATGCGTCGGCCAATGGTGCGTGGTGAGGATGTCTCCGAGATCCAATCGCGGCTGAACGCCCTCGGCTTTGACGCCGGCAAGGTGGACGGCATCTTCGGACCGGAAGCCGAAAGTGCAGTCATCGACTTTCAGCACAACCGCAACCTGGCAGAAGATGGAAAAGTGGGACCCGAGGTTGTCACCGAGATCCATCTGGTCACACGGGGCGAGATGAAAGAAGGTCGTCAGTCGATTCGGGAGCGAGAGTGGATGCGACGCCTGCCCTCTTCGATTGCCGGTGCTCGTGTCTACCTCGATGCGGCTTGTCGCGATCCGCATGAGTCAGCCAGGGCGTGGGAAGCAGCCACCGCCGCGGCGCTGGCTGTTCAGGAGGCCGGTGGAATACCCATACTTTCCCGCAGCCAGGACACCAACATTCCAGAACGTCTCAGTGCCCGCAGAGCAAACCGCATGGGCTCCGACCTGATTGTTGTCTTTCGGGTAGCCGCCGACGATGACTCTGTCTTCTATTTTGCTTCCGAGCACAGCAGCTCAGCAGCCGGGGAACAGTTGGCCAGATCGATAGCGGTCAGCATCGGAGGGAATGTCGAAGGTCGGGCCAGCGCAATGCTCAAGGAAACGAGGGCGCCGTCTGCGGTGGTGTCACGCTCGAACCTCGACGAAAAGCTCGGTTACGCGGTTGCTGACGGACTTTCTGAGTTCTTCGCCAACGCCGCCATCAGTAGTCGTTAGCTAGCAGCCTGTCCGGCTGTTCCGTTGATGAACTCGGCGAGGGCTGGGCGTTGGTTGCAAGGCCGAGGACGCAGGCATAGCCGAAACTATGTTGACGGCGAGAACGCCGCGAGCGAAGTTCAGACCCGTCGAACTCGCGACATGATCGGTTGGGCGGGGCATTAGGAAATGATTCGATAGATCCGTTCTAGCTCTTCAAGCGAGCCGAACCCGATCTCCAACTTGCCCTTCTCATTGCGATAAATGATCCTGACTTTCGAGTCGAGATGTTCTGCCAACCGCTGTTCCAACTCAATGATCTCGAGAGGACGAAGCTGTCTTACCTCTGTGCGCCTTACCTTTGATGTTGGCTCCTCGATCTCACGACGAGCTCGCACCGCGTCCTCGACCTGACGAACACTCCACCCCTCGTTGACCGCCTTATCAGCAAGATAAAGAGCGTATTTCTCGTCCTCGACCCCGAGAAGAGCACGAGCGGCCCCGGCGCTGAGTGCACCACTGTCAACCATGATCTGAATCGGTCCGGGTAGCTGAAGAAGACGCAAGGTGTTGGAAACAGCAGGTCTCGATTTCCCGACTCGGTCGGCAACTTGTTCCTGATTCATTCCATAATTTTCCAGGAGTTGTCGATAGGCATGAGCCTCCTCGAGTGGTGTCAGATCCTGACGCTGTACATTTTCGACAAGTGCCTCGACAAGGGTGGCCTCACCCTGAGTTCCTCTCACCACAGCGGGAATTGTGTCGAGACCGGCTACTTTGGCCGCTCGCCATCGTCGTTCCCCGGCTATGAGGACAAATCTGTCATCAACCTGAGTTACGACTACCGGCTGTAAAATTCCGACCTCGGTGATTGAGGCTGCCAATTCTCCCAACAAATCATCATCGAAACGGGACCGTGGTTGATCGGGATTGGGTGAAATATCTCCAACTGGCACCTGGAGAAACTCGGGATACGTGTCGGCATCAGCCGACTCCTCTTTGGGGATGAGTGCCTCCAGACCACGACCCAACCCTGCCTTGCGCTGAGCCATCTTCAGTCCTCCTCGGGTGTTTGATGACGTTTCAAAAACTCCCGACCCAAGTGTCGATAGGCAATCGCTCCCCTACTCATTGGGTCAAACGCCTCAATCGGCTCCCCATATGAAGGCGCCTCAGAGAGACGAACCGATCTCGGGACTACGGTGCGATAAGCAACGTCGCCAAAATACTCCCTGACCTGGGCGGCGACGTCTTTTGAGAGTTTGGTGCGGGCGTCGTACATAGTGAGCACGACTCCCCCAACTTTCAACTGAGGGTTGAGGTTGGCTGTGACAAGTCCGACATTCTTGAGCAGCTGACTGAGACCTTCTAATGCGTAATACTCACATTGGATTGGTATCAAGACTTCGCCGGCGGCGGCTAGGGCATTGACAGTGAGAAGACCTAAAGACGGTGGACAGTCGATGAGGATGACATCGAATTCCTCGTCACATTCTTCGATTGCGGTGCGGAGTTGTGTTTCACGTGAAAACATCGAAACCAACTCGATTTCAGCACCGGCCAGATCGATAGTTGCCGGGATCACATAAAGATTGCGTACCGAAGTGGGTTCGATGGCATCCTCAAGAGCTGCCTCCTTGAGGAGCACGTCATACACCGACACCTCGATGTCGCCACGCTCGATCCCAAGACCACTAGAGGCGTTGCCTTGGGGATCGAGATCGATCAGAAGGACACGCTGATCCTGGAATGCGAGAGCAGCGGCAAGATTGATTGCGGTTGTCGACTTGCCCACTCCACCCTTTTGATTGGCAAGGGCGACCACGGTTTTGTTGGTCATCAGCGACGCATGATAAGTAACCAGACGGGCTGGTCAAGGACCTCGCCACCAACGTCGACGGTCTCCCAACCCGAATACCGCGGTTCCTCTGTCCAGGAACCACCGAGAACAGCCGTTCCGGAGGTACTGAGCAACCTATCGAAGAGGTGAAATGCCTTGTCGGGCGGAAGTGTGGCTCGGGACACGATGAACCCGATATCACCTTGCAATCGAGTGGCATCGGTCTCTACAAATTCGACATTGCTCAAGTCCAAAACTCTGACTACACGCTTGAGAAGATCGATCCTGCGTTGAGACCGATCGATCAAACGAAATCGGGTGCGTGGTCTCAATATCGCCAACGGGATACCGGGAAGACCCACACCAGAACCCATATCGGTCACCTCGTCGCTGTCGATAGGAAGAAATTTGGAGAACAACAAGGAATCGGTGATGTGTCGACGGTCGAGTCGGGAGAGCTCGTGGGGACCAAGCCCACCGGCAGGTTCGGCTTCACTGGCCAGCCAGTCTCGAAACATGACAAGCAGTTCGAGTTGCTTCTCATCAAATGGTGAATCGAACAATTCGGCGATCTCACGCCACTTGACTTGTTCCACGTGAAACAAAATAGCCCCCGACACCAGCCGGGGGGCTATTTGATCACGAAAACGTAGGAGTTATATGGTTATTCCTCTTCGGTGCCACCGACACGAGAGAGCACCACAAACCGTCGTGGTGGCTCACCCTCGGAATATGACTCAATTCCATCATGCTCTCCGGCAACATCGTGGATAACTTTTCGATCGGCGGGACTCATCGGGTCCAGCATGATCTCACCACCCTCTTTGTTGAGTTGCTCGATCAGTTGCACTGCGTATATCGAGAGTGCCTCACGACGACGTTCCGCATATCCGGCGATATCGAGACGGAACCGGGCGGTCTCCTGACCGTGTTTCTGAAGAACTGTTCGTGTCAATTCGTGAATAGCCGAACGTACTGATCCACGCACGCCAACCAGAGCCTCGGTCTGCTCTCCGCTGACATCGGCGATTATCACGTCGTCGTCGACCGATGTAGTCACCGTGCCTTCGAGACCATACACATCGACCAAACCTTCAAGGAATTCTTGGGCAATCTTGGCTTGCTCCTCAACCGTCAACACCGGGCGATCGTCGCTCACCTTCTTCTCTTTCTTTGGCTGATCCTTGGCCGGTGGTTTCGATGAACCACCATTGCCACTCTTGCGCTGACCCCCATTCTTAGCCGATTTGGAGTCACTACGCTGTCGATTCTTTGATGAGTTGGCCTCCTTGGACTTCTGATCCTGCTGCTGGCCACCTCGGCGACGGTTGTTCCGTCGGCTTCGATTCTGACGTTTCTTGACCCGGACTACCGCGTCTTGACCACCCACACCGAGGAAGCCCTTCACCGGTTCAGTGACCACCTCGACGGCAACCTGTTCACGGTCATCAACGCCAAGTTCCTGCATAGCGGCCTCTACTGCGAGATCTATTGATTTCGCCTTGACCTCGATTTCGACGTAGCTCACGTCATCTCCTCCTGCGCCGACGGCGCTTATCAGTGGCACCCTGCTGTGGCTTCTTCGGCGCTTCCGATCCGTCCTGGTCGGGATCGGTCTCGGGAGACGACTCTGTTGCCGTCGCCGCGCCTGGGGCAGTGGGGCGTCCATCGATCTTGAAAATTAGAACTTGCTGTCCCAGTCGGAACATGTTCGAAGTGGACCAATACAAAACCAGACCGGCCGGGAAATTCCAGCTGATAAACCCAATGAACAAAGGCATTATCTTGGTAATAGCTTGCTGCGCACCGGCGCCCTTTTGGTCGGGCCGGTCCTGGCCATAGGTGGAATGCCATTGCTGGATGTACTGGGTCGCCACCATGATTGCGATCATCACCAGATAGGGGAGTGCATAGACGATTCCGTTCTGCATCGCCATACTCGGAGACTCACCAAGCATCATCCCGAGAAATGTGCTGCCCCCCTCGGCTATGGAAACGGCCATGTCGGAGCCCTCTGGTAGGTACCTCAACGGCTCTCTGAGCAATCGAAATAGGGCAAACCAGATCGGCATTTGAACCAGAAGTGGCAGTAAACAGCCACCTGGTGTCGCACCGGCTTCTTTTTGGGTGGCCATGAGTTGGCGCTGCAACTCCTGGGGGTCGTCTTTGTATTCGGCCTGGATCTTCTTGATCTTGGGCTGGATCTCGGTAAAGGCCCTCGTCGCCCGAGTCTGTTTCAGGGTGAGGGGGAACACCACAATGTTGATTGCGATAGTGAGCAGAATGATCGCAAGTCCATAACCCCACCCCGTGCTGAATGGTGGAACCAAAAGGTCGTAGAAGAAACTGAGAACGGTTCCCAGAAACTCGATCAATGTGTTGAACAACTGGAACATTTACTGAGTTCTCCACTGATCGGGAACGGGGTCATAACCTCCGGGACGAAGCGGATGACACCTACCTACCCGCTTGATGCCGAGCCACCCACCTCGAAGGACGCCAAACTTCTCGATAGCTTCGGCCGTATACCAAGAGCAAGTCGGCTGATATCGACAGTTCGGAACAGTGTTGGAACTTACCAGTTTTTGGTAAATGCCTATCAGCCCCAATGCCAGATTCCGAGGACGCAACCACTTAAACATCGGACAACTCCTCATGAGCGCGGGTCAACCAGCCCTGAATTCGGGCGAATGAAACCTCGGCCACCTGGCTGTTGGCAATAATCACGTAGTCCATTCCTGGTTGTAGGCGCAGTCCACCGACCGCATGACGGAGCCGTCTCTTTATCCGATTGCGAGTAACTGCGTTCCCGCTTCTCTTGGAGACGACGAGCCCGAGCCGAGGGGGTCCCGGCCGGCCTGGCGACCTGGCCAAAACGATGGCGCCCTGACGTCGTCTTTCTCCTTTGGACAAGACTCTACGAAAGTCCCGAGAGTTCTGTAAGGATTCGAGATCAGGCAGCGAGACGCTTCCGGCCCTTGTGACGGCGCGACTTGAGCGTGGCGCGGCCAGCGCGGGTCTGCATTCGATGTCGAAAGCCATGACGACGCTTTCTGCGGCGAACCTTTGGTTGGTAAGTCCTTTTCATAACAAATTCAACGGGTAGAGGGGGGAACACCCACGAAGGGTTAAATCACAGAATACGGACGGCCGGAAACCTATGTCAAAGCCCAAGACCCGTCGCAGTGGGCCCAGACGTGACACGTTCGCGAAGAATTCAGACAGGTCGCGAAAAGAAGTGGTCGGCGTTTTGGTCGATGTCGACGCTATTGACCACCACCCACGATCTGGAAAAACCCACTACTACCTGGCTTTTTGTTGTGGAAAGATGGTCTACCCATCTTCCACACCGGTGATTCTCGCGGTCTTGACCTTCTTTTCCGGTCCTTCAATACTCGTCTAACCCAGACCTGGAGCGTGCCCACTTTCCCTGTCCGTGCTGGACGACAACGCCGCACCTCGTAGCAAGTGAAAATTCGATCGGGAAGATGTACACAGTCGTTTCCACAGGTGTGGATCGATCTGTGGACAACTTGGCCGTGGAGAGGAATAGCCTTTGACACAGGCACAAAACACAACTGATAGCTGGACCGAGTTCAGAGAGACGCTGCGATCCAGCGTCTCCAAGAGCAATTGGGAGACTTGGCTCTCCCGCTTGGAACCCGACTTCGAGGGCGACGTCCCGGTACTCGTCGCACCCACAGAATTCCATCTCCGCTGGGTGAGGGACAAACATGGAGACCTGGTTGATACCGCGTATCGATCTGCTTATGACACCGAGGAGCCTCCCGTCTATCGGGTGAGCGAAACGGCGCCAGCCGAACAGCCTCTTCCGCTAGGAGAGCCGCAAAGCGAAGAGCAGCGGATTGTCAACACCGAACCGATTCCGGCAGGCCCGCCCAGCAAAGCAACAAATCTCATATCGCGGTACCGCTTCGAGAGCTTCATGGTTGGTCAATCGAATCGTTTTGCGTGGGCGGCTGCCATGGCCGTTGCCGAACAACCCGGTGCCCATTACAACCCACTGTTCATCTACGGCGGTGCCGGCCTTGGCAAAACCCATCTTCTCAATGCAGTTGGTCATCAGGCTCTCGAGATGTATCCGACGCTTGTTGTTCGTTATCTCTCTTCTGAGAATTTCTTGAACGACTTCATCGACTCGATCAGACGAAAACGACCGGACGACTTCAAGGCCCGCTACCGAAGTGTTGACATCTTGCTGCTCGACGACGTTCAGTTCTTCGAAGGCAAGGAACAGATCCTCGAAGAATTCTTCCACACGTTCAATTCGCTCTACGAGTCAGGCAAACAGATGGTGATCAGTTCAGATCGTCACCCTCGCAACCTGTCGACACTCGAAGACCGGCTCCGCAGCAGGTTCGAATGGGGTCTGCTGACCGACATCCAGCCACCTGACGTAGAGACACGTCTGGCCATCCTGAAAAGGAACGCTGAATTCGCTCCAAGACCGGTCCCGCTCGAAGTGCTCGAGTACATCGCCGGTCTCGTCTCGGACAACATTCGGGAACTCGAAGGTGCTTTGACTCGAGTGACTGCCTGGTCCGCTCTCAACCGGCGCGACATCGACTTGGAGACAGCTGAGCGTGTTCTCCAAGACATCGTCACAACCGACGAGCCGATACCGCTTGGCCCGGAGACCATCATGCGGGCAACTGCACAAGCCTTTGGTTTCTCGGTCGAAGATGTTCTTTCTTCAAGCCGGCGTCAGCCTTTGGTTCTGTGTCGACAGATTGCCATGTATCTCTGTCGTGAGCTGACCGCTTTGTCGCTTCCGAAGATCGGGGAGCAATTCAATCGAGATCACACGACCGTGCTTCATTCTGTTGAGAAGGTAAAGCGGATTCTACGCTCCGACCGAGCCGTGTTTGACCGTGTGAATCAACTCACACAGGAGTTGAGGAAAGGTGGTGGTGTTTCCACAGCTTCTTGAGTTATCCAGCGATGGGCCCTACTTATCCTGGAGTAATCCACACCGGCGTCCCCAAGGGAAACTCCAAGAGGCGACAGGCGAAACCCCAGTAATCCACAAATCCACAGCCCCCTACTACAACTACTACTCCTTAAATGAAATTTTGTAACAAAAGAAGAAGGGACAACAACCTGTGAGAATCCGAGCTCAGCGAGACGACCTCGCCGATGTACTCGCCCGAGCCAATCGGGCCGTGGGGACCCGAACCGCCCTGCCTGTGCTGCAAGGTCTGTTGTGTGAGGTCTCTGGTACGACACTGAGAGTTACAGGGACTGATCTAGATATCACTGTGCGCACCCAGGCCGAAGTCGAAGTCATCGAGGAAGGACGTGCGGTCATACCAGGACGGCTTCTCTCTGAGGCAGTTAGAAAAATGCCAGTTGGGCAGGTCACCATTGGTGTCAGCGAGACCGATATTGAGATACAGGGCAACGGCCCCCGGTTCACCTTGCGACCCCTTACCGTGGATGATTTTCCCACCCAAGAAGATGTCGTTTCCGAAGGTGTTGAAGTGGACGGTGAAGCCCTCGCGGACGCCATTAGCCAGGTAACGATTGCTGCCTCTAGTGATGGAGCGCGTCCAATTCTCACAGGTGTTCTTTTTGAAACATCAGATGATGGTCTTCGAATGGTGGCGACCGACTCCTACCGACTTGCAAAGAGGGACCTCCCCGGTGTCGGCTTAGAAGGGACCGGGCTGGTCCCGGCCCGTGGTCTTAGGGAGTTGCCACGCACGATCGGCGCTCCGAAGGTGACAGCACAGCTTCGGGAGCGAGAAGCAGTCTTCAGTTCCGATAGGGGGACGCTGAGATTGCGTCTCATCGATGGAAACTTTCCCAAATACCAATCGCTACTGCCCGACACCTACCCGAACCAGGTCATTCTCAACCGGGAAGAGTTGCTCGATGCCCTCGGACGAGTGACGCTTGTTGCCGAAGACCACATACCCGTGAAGTTGAAGCTCATGGATGGTGGCGTTGAAGTCTCGGTCAGTCGGCAGGACGTCGGCGGGGAGACGGAACATCTGGACGGTGAGTTCACGGGTTCGGACGAAGAAGTTTCAATCGCCTTCAACCCTCGATACCTCCAAGACGGTGTGATAGCGATGCCTGGTGACAAGATTCGTATTCAGGTGATCGACTCTTACAAACCCAGCGTGATTGACACCGGTACCGAAGGCGACTTCCTATACCTGTTGATGCCCGTCCGGGTCTGAATGCGGGTCGACTGGCTCTCATTAATCGATTTCCGGTCATACGGCTCACTCGAATGGAAGCCGGATCCAGGCGTCAATCTGTTGATAGGTCCCAATGGGGCCGGGAAGACCAATCTTCTCGAGGCCACGGCGTATCTGGCAACGCTGAAGTCATTTCGCTCCGTCCGCGACGTGGGGCTGATTGCCGATGAATCACCGGCAGCGATTGTTCGAGCAGGCATCACCAGCGAAGAGCGGGAGCGGCTCATCGAGATTGAGATTCCAACACAGGGTCAGCGACGCACTCAGGTTGATAAGACAAGGCTGAAGCGGACCGCCGATCTGCTCGGTGTAGTGAGGGTGATCGCTTTTCTGCCCGAGGATCTCGACCTGGTAAAACGCGGCCCCGCCTATCGACGAAACCTTCTGGACGAGATAGCGGTTCAGCTCTGGCCGGCAGCCCATCTCGACCAGAGCGAATACGAACGTTCACTTCGACAGCGCAACGCCTTTCTCAAGACCGGTGACCGAGACAACGCGACTTTGTCGGTGTGGGACTCTCGTCTTGCCCAAACTGGTGGCAGGGTTCTGGCCCGGCGATCACGAGTCGTCGAAACCCTCTCCCCGATCCTCGAGGAGGCGTACGAAGAGATCGCAGGTGAAGAAACCCGGGCGGGATTCACATATCGACCCTCGTGGGGAGAGACGTTTGAGTCACAAAGCGCCGGGGAGTACGCAAACAGAATCTCCGAGGCCCTTGAAAAAGTACGTGGAGTCGATTACGACAGAAGGATGACAACTGTCGGTCCCCATCGCGACGAACCCGGCTTCTCCATCGATGGCCATGAGACGCGCACCCATGGGAGCCAGGGAGAACAACGGACGACGGCGCTGGCTGTGAAGTTGGCCGCACACCGGGCAGTTGCGGATGCAGTTGGTGAGCCACCGGTGCTTCTTCTTGACGACGTTTTCTCCGAGCTCGATCCGCAGAGGTCCGCAGCGTTGGCCGGAGCACTACCGCCGGATACTCAGACCTTGATCACATCGGCACGGCCCGAAGATGTTCCAGTGACCGGAACTACGTGGCAAGTGGACGAGGGGGCGGTGACATGAGTAGGGACAACGATCTGGAGCCGTTCAGTCGTTCGATCGACGAGGTCTTCAGCAAACTCGGATTGCCCGATCCGGTCCTCATGTCGAAGATAATCGAGGAATGGGATTCCCTCGCCGGCACTCCTTGGATCGGTCGTTCTAGACCCCTCTACGTTCGTAACCGGACGCTGATTGTCGAAGCGTCGGCACCGTCCATGGTCGCCATCTTGAAATATGGGGTATCGAGTCTGTCCGAGACGCTAAAAAACCGTTTTGGTATCGAGGTAATTGCGGATGTCGAGGTGGTGCCGCCGGGGGGTGGATAGCGGGGGTAATTCTTCGGCGATGAATTCGTTTTTGTCGGTGATTTTGGGTAAAATGACATACGTGAAAGTTGCCGAGAAGACGGCATGATTGTTCCACCCGGAGGGTCTCCAACCAGGCACAGGCCCAGGAATCTTCGCCACCCGGATTCTGACCGATGAGGAGGCACGTGACGGCCACGCGCGATAGCTACAAGGCAAAAGACATCACCGTCCTCGAAGGGCTGGAGGCGGTGCGACGTAGACCCGGGATGTACATCGGAACCACCGGTCCCCGCGGGCTACATCACCTCATATGGGAGGTCGTCGATAACTCAGTGGACGAGGCGATGGCCGGGTTTTGTACCAAAATCACCGTCACCCTTCGCGCCGACGGTGGGGTCGAAGTCGTCGATGACGGGCGTGGTATCCCGATAGATCGACACGCCAAGACCAAGCGGTCGGCTCTCACCACCGTTCTCACCACCCTTCACGCCGGCGGAAAGTTCGAACAGGGCGCCTACACCGTTTCTGGAGGGCTTCACGGTGTCGGTGTCTCTGTCGTCAACGCACTGTCCTCCAAACTCGAAGCAGAAGTGCGTCGCGACGGCCAGCTCTACACCCAGGAGTTCAGGGACGGCGATCCCAAGACCAAAGATCCGAAGAAGGTTCGTGCATCCAAGAAGAGCGGCACAACCATCCGTTTCTGGCCGAGCGAGGTGACGTTCACCGAGACCACTCAGTTCGAGTACGACGTCGTTGCCTCCCGACTTCGAGAGACGGCCTTCCTCAACCGTGGTCTTGTCATTACCTTGGTCGATGAGCGCCCAGACGATCCCCGCACCGACCGCTTTCACTACAAAGGAGGCCTGGTCGACTTTGTCAACCACCTCAACGCAAAGCGCGAACCCCTTCACGCCCACATCATCGATATCTTGGATGAGTCAACCGACGCCGAAATCGAGGTGGCGCTCCAGTGGACTACTTCCTACACCGAGTCGATTCTCTCGTTCGCCAACAACATCAACACCCATGAGGGTGGAACCCATGAAGAGGGTTTCCGCAAAGCCTTGACGAAGTCGATCAACGAGTTCGCCCGCTCCAAGAATCTGCTGAAGGACAACGACAACAACTTGACTGGTGAGGATGTCCGAGAAGGACTCACCGCCATCATCTCGGTCCGGGTCAAGGAGCCCCAGTTCGAAGGCCAAACCAAGACCAAACTGGGTAACACCGAGATTCGGTCATACGTCGAGAAGTCGTTGAACCGTCGCATCCCCGAGTGGTTGGAGAGGTATTCACCCGAAGCTCGGCGGATTGTCGAAAAGTGCATCAACGCTGCCAAGGCTCGCGAGGCGGCTCGTACGGCTCGTGAGCTCACTAGACGCAAGTCGGGTCTTGAGTCTGGTGGTCTCCCCGACAAGCTGGCCGACTGCTCGAGTCGTGACCCCGGCGAATCCGAACTCTTCATCGTGGAGGGGAAATCGGCTGCCGGTCCCGCCAAGTCGGCTCGCAACTCTGAAACCCAGGCGATTCTCCCGATTCGGGGAAAGATCCTCAATGTCGAGAAAGCTCGACTCGCCAAGGCTCTGCAAAACGCCGAAGTCCAGGACATCATCACTGCGACCGGCACCGGGATCGGTGACGAGTTCGACATCACCAAGGCCCGCTATCACAAGATTGTGTTGCTTGCCGATGCCGACGTTGATGGCGCTCACATTCGGACCCTTCTACTGACGCTGCTTTTCCGTCATCTCCGTCCTCTGATCGAGGTCGGTTATGTGTACATCGCCCAGCCCCCGCTCTATCGAGTGAAGGTCGGCTCCAAGGTTCACTATCTCAAAGATGAAGACCAGCTCGACGCCTTCCAAAAGGAGCACCCCAAGGTCAAGCCGACCCGTTTCAAGGGCCTTGGTGAGATGAATGCCAGCGAGTTGTGGGACACCACGATGAACCCGGAGACACGCACACTGCTGCGGGTCGAAATGGAGGACGCTGCTCGTGCAGAGGAGATTTTCGAGACCCTGATGGGTGACGACGTTGCCTCTCGAAAGTTCTTCATCCAGCAAAACGCTGACGACGTTCGATTCCTCGATATCTAGAGAGACCCATGACTGACGAACAGCGAGCAATGGGGAACGCCCCCGAGATCGAAATCACCACCGAGATGGAGTCGAGCTTCATCGACTATGCGATGTCGGTGATCGTCTCGCGCGCTCTTCCCGATGTCAGGGATGGGCTCAAGCCGGTACAGCGCCGGATTATCTATTCGATGTTCGAGAACAACATCAGCCCCAACTCGGCGCACCGCAAGTGCTCCAAAGTTGTGGGAGACGTGATGGGAAATTATCACCCCCACGGCGATACGGCGATCTATGACGCCCTGGTACGCATGGGCCAGCACTTTTCGATGCGTCACCTACTGATCGACCCACAGGGGAATTTCGGGACTGTCGACGATCCTCCAGGTGCGGCCCGTTACACCGAGTGTCGTCTCACCAAACTCTCAACCCACCTTTTGGAGAGCATCAACGAAAACACGGTCGACTTCGTCGATAACTACTCGGGCGAACTCCAGCAGCCTTCGGTTTTGCCGGCGAGGTACCCCAACCTGCTGGTCAACGGCTCTCAGGGGATCGCGGTAGGGATGGCCACCAACATCCCACCTCACAACCTCGGTGAGATCATCGACGCAACGATGCACACGATTGACAACCCTGACGCCACGTCCGAGGAGTTGCTCCAATTCGTCAAGGGACCCGACTTCCCGACGGGCGGGTTCCTCGTCGGTACCGCCGGCGCTCGGGAGGCGCTCACAACCGGTCGTGGTTCGGTGAAGGTCAGGGCCGTCTGTGACGTCCAGGAAGTGCGTAAGGGGCGTACCGCGATCGTGGTCACCGAGCTTCCGTACCAAGTCTCAATCGAGCGCATCATCTCCAAAATCAAGGATCTGGTTGACGCCAAGAAGATGGCGGGCATCTCAGAGGTCCGCAACGAGTCTTCCGATCGGGTTGGCACTCGTCTTGTCATCGAGTTGAAGCGAGATGCGATCCCCCAGGTAGTTCTCAATCAGCTCTACAAGAACACTCCGCTCCAAGACAGCTTCGCTTACAACATGGTTTCGCTCGTCGACGGTGTTCCTCGCACCCTCGGCATCGCCGAGATGATTGGTTACTACCTCGATCATCAAATGGAAGTCATCGAGCGGAGAACGCAATTCCGCCTCGACGCGGCCAACGCCCGGGCCCACATTCTCGAGGGCCTCATCATCGCTGTCGACAACATTGATGAGGTCATTCGGATCATCCGTGGTTCAGCGGATACGGCCGAGGCGCGAGCCAACTTGATTGAAAACTTCGAATTGAGCGAGATTCAGGCCAACGCCATTCTCGATATGCCTCTTCGGCGTCTGACAGCCCTCGAGGTCGACAAGTTGCGCACCGAGCTCTCTCTTCTTCAGAGCACCATTGCCGAACTCGAAGGGATCCTCGCCGACCCCAAAACGCGGTGGTCGATCATCAAAGAGGAGATGGGTGCGATCCGTGGGCAGTTTGCGGACGAACGTAGAAGCCGAATTGTCCCAGACGAAGGAGATCTCAGCCTCGAGGATCTCATTGCTGACGACGAGTTGATCATCACTGTTTCTCAGGCCGGATACGTCAAGTCGGTGCCGGCTTCGACATATCGCACTCAGTCGCGTGGTGGTCGGGGAGTGAAGGCCGCCGAAGTCAAGGGTGACGATGTGATCAACCATCTTGTGCACACCACAGCCCATGCCTATCTCCTTTTCTTCACCAACAAGGGTGTAGTCCACCGGATCAAGGCTCATGCCATTCCACGGCAGTCTCGGACCGCGAAGGGTGTGATGGCCCAGTCTGTGCTGCCGCTTGGCCCGGAGGAGAGAGTCCAGGCCATCATTGACACCAGGGATTACGAGACCGGGCGCTACTTGGTGATGGTCACCAAACGAGGCCAAGCGAAGAAAACGGAATTCAAGGAGTACGACTCGCGGAACCAAACGCTTGTCGCCATCAAGCTTTCCGACGATGACGAGCTCGTATCGGTCAAGACCACCAACGGACAGAATGACTTCCTGATCTTCACTCGGAACGGGATGGGTATCCGGTTTGCCGAGCAAGATCTCCGCAGCATGGGGCGTGGCACCCAAGGTGTCCGAGGCATCAAGCTGCGCGAGGGTGACCAGGTGATATCCGCGGTATCGAATGTCGATGGTGACGAGGTTCTTCTCCTCACGTCTGGCGGGTACGGCAAGCGGACCAACATGAGCGAGTTCCGCCGTCAGACCCGCGGTGGTATCGGTATCAAGGCGTTCAAGATCACCAGAGTCCGGGGGAACTTGGTGGCGGCGCGTGCCGTCCAGAAGGATGACGAGGTGTTCCTCGTCTCCTCGGCTGGTGTCGGGATTCGCACTCCGGTCTCGAAGATCAGCCGACAGAAGAGAGACACCACAGGTGTCAAAGTCATCGATGTCGGTGGTGGCAACGAGCTCTCGGCCGTGGCCATCGTCTCCGACGAAGTCGAATGATCCCTTGGCCAGCGATTGCCTCGCAATCGGAACGTCTCCGATATGAGACGCAGGAACCCCTGAGACCGGTTTGGCGTTGGACTAGTCGGTTCGTCTCTTAGACTTTCCCCACAACCAGGAGCCCACTCATGGCAACTGTTCGTCGTGTCAGACGCATAATCCGAAAAATCGACCCATGGACCGCCCTCAAAGTCTCGGCGGTGACTTGGGCTGTCCTGGCTCTCGGCCTGACTCTCGGCACTGTGATCTTCTGGTCGGTACTCGACCGCGCCGGCATTCCCGATCGCATCGTCGAGTTCATGGTGGAGATCACCCTGATCGAGGAGGGAGCGGACCCGTTTGCCAACACCGAGCAGTTTCTTCGTTTTCTGATTTTCTCTTCAGTGGTTTGGTGGGTGTCGATGACCGGAATGACCGTCGCCGGCGCCATCGTCTACAACCTGGTGTCTGACGTTGTCGGTGGTGTCGAGGTAGTTGTTCTCGAAGAGAGCCTCAACCCAACACCCGTGCAAGCCGCGGCACCGGTGCTTCACCCGCCGACCGACTACCGCAGCGACAACGGCGCCGCGGGTGACGGTTCGAGTGGCGTTAGTGGTGTGGTGATCCCTCCCGAGGACCACGCCGACATCCCGACCGAGCAGACCCCGCCTGTAGTTGTTTCCGACTCAGCCGACAGCTGAGCAAACCCGCGAACCTCAGGTAGTACGGACCGTATACGGTCGGAATCAGCTCATCTTTGCCGTCTCAGTCCTCGGCCATCACCAAACCCATGAGCGTTGCGGCACGCAGATAGGGGAGTGCGTCGTCCCAAACAGCTTTTGGGTTGTCGTCGGCGATTTCGACAGCGGCGGCGAGCGCGATCCCTGACATGAACGCGCCGTGGTCAACAACTGTGACGCGCCGGTCGGCGCCGATGGCGAGAGCAGCAGCGAATTCGTTGGGAGATGCAGCCTCGGCGAGTCGTTGTCCCCCGTAGGTTCCGTCCACCACGACGAGTTGTCCGACTGGATCGGGAAACCTCGCCTGGTGATCCGAACCTTCTTCGAAATCGGGGTGAGCGACTGCTACAAGTCGGGGATCTGCTTCTCGCGAGGCGAGAGCGAGGGTCAGCCCCTGAGGGCTACCACCCCAGACCGCAATCTCAGGCATTTGCTCCTCACCGTCCCAAACCAGCGGAACTCCAAGCTCTCGTGCCCTGGTAGGCGCTTTTGGACCGGTCCCTATCAGAAAGTCGCAACCTTTTGCTGAATCGAGGACTCGAAAACTCTTGCTACGGGCCGGTCCGATCACGACGACCTCCTCGATCCCTGGATGGGCGCCGAGTGAGTGGGCGGCCCTCACCGCAATGTCCCCGGTGACGAGGACCCCGATTCTCACGAAGGATCGACCGGTTCCCAGGTCTCAGTGGGCAAGGCTTCGTCTTCTCCTCGCCAGAGCATGGCTAAAACAGCTGCGGCGGCCGCAAGAATCAACAATGGCGAGAAGCGCTTCACCGTTGGGAGTCTACGGCCATCTCCGACATGGCAGGATGTCATGATGAGTCTTGTTCCTGACCATCTGGTGGTTTGCGTGATCGATCTCGAAGAAGCAAACGAGATGTTCGCGAACCGACACGGTCTCGCTTCCGTAGAAGGAGGACGTCATCCCGGTCATGGGACGGCGAACCGGATCGTCCCTCTCGGAGACACCTACATCGAACTGGTGGCTGTTGTTGATGGCACCGAGTCTGTCGACAGCCCGTTCGGGTCGTGGGTTTCATCTCAGGCGGCCGGTCCAACTCGGGTCAATGCGCTTTGTCTCCGAACCGACGACATCGACTCGGTGGCGAATGATCGCGAAATCGAGGTCGTAGCCATGAGCCGTGCCCGACCTGATAGTTCGACCCTCTCCTGGCGGGTTGCCGGGATCGAGCGAACGATCGCCGACAGCTACCCGTTTTTCATCGAGTGGAGTGTGCCTGATAGTGAGCTGCCAGGCCGCACCTCAATAGATCACCGGGCGGGAGTCGCGCATCTCGATTCAGTTGAACTCAAAGGTGACGGCGAAGCTCTGAAATCTTGGGTTTCCGGGGCCTCCAAAGTCACAGTGACCTCAGGGTCGCAAGAAATAGATGCGGCGATATCAACATCGACCGGGGTGGTTCGGATTTAGGTCTGCTGACTCTTCATTGCGTCGGTGAGGTGGAGCGTCTCGACCATCTCCGCGTGTCGTTCGATCCACTGCGGTGGGATTCCGATACCGGTTCCTTCGGCAATCCGGTTCATCATCTCGAAGTTGCCAAAGACGGTGGCGCTGTCGAAGAAGGACTCGGGACCCAGGACTTCGATGACAGCCTTTCTTGCTGATTCCTGTTGTGACTCGTCGCCAGCGAAAAAGGCATCGACCAGGTCGATCAACTCGTTCCCGCCTTCGATGCCCAGGTCGACTTCCTCACCGCCGATGGCGGCGATATTGATTGTGTATCCAAGCGTTTCGCCGCTCCAACTGAGCCGCCGTGCGTGACTGAACACTCAGTAGAAACACCGATTGAGCAACGAGATTCGCGCTGCCACCGTCTCCAACTGAGGGGTGTTGAGACCGGGTTCGCGACGGAAGTTGGGGTCGCCCATTTCATGTTCGGTCATATACATCGGACCGAACATGGCCCGGAGAGCGTGCCCTTCACCGGGGACGAGGTCGAGCGTGGTGGGGATCTCGCCGGGAGGCTTGGGAAGAAACCCGCGGCGTCTTTTTAGGCCTTTTGCAACTGCCTCGGTGGGTTCGCCGGGAAGCGGTTCGGGTAACGGCTCCGGATCGACACCTAAGACGGTGTGAATCCGATCGACCGAGGAGAGACGGGAGACGATTCCAATAGCCTCCACAGTGGCCGGGTCTCCGAACAGGTCGGCAGCCTTCCTCACATGTTGTTCGTGGACTGCGGCCGGCTCGGTGTAGAGATGGTGGGCCAGGGTCTCTAACCCGTCGGCGACTTGGCCGGTCCGCGCTGCCGCCGCCAAAGTCACTCTCTGAGTACCCGTGAGTACGGCACCCGGTGATGCCAGTGCAACAAATTGGGCCTGTTCAGCCTCGATCGCATCCTGACGGGGTTGGACCGAGGCCTCGAGAAGGTTGGACATGCGTCTCGACGATAACCAGGACCCCTTGCTGAATCCTCCGTTGGTAATGGCATCATCACCGGATGCCCTCAGTCCTTTTCCTCTGCGTGCACAACGCCGGCCGCTCGCAAATGGCTGCCGAATTCACCCGTGCCCTATCCGACGGTGTGGTCGAGGTCTCCTCCGCTGGGTCTGAACCGGCCAATTACGTCAACCCGGATGCCGTCGCCGTTATGGCCGAGGTTGGCTTCGACATTTCGAACCGACAACCCCAGCGCTGGTCCGAAGATCAGATCCGGGATGCGGATGTGGTGGTGACCATGGGATGTGAAGACAAATGCCCGGTGCTCCCCGGCGTCATCTACCTGGACTGGGACCTCACGGATCCGGAAGGCCTTTCCGTCAAGGAGATTCGACCCATCCGGGACGAGATCAAAGCGAGAGTGAGCGAATTGCTTGCGGAAATGCTCTGCTAACGGAAGACGGCGAGCATGCTGCCAAAGTTGGCCGTGTTGACAGTCATGGCGACCATGTAAGTCTTCGATCAAATCGGCCTTCGAAACGATCGAAACCGGACCTCAAGACGGTCGAACCGGTCTTTCTCCAGATTGTTCTGGTGGGCCCACGTGGAGTGGACGCGCCGTGGACGCGAATCCGAATTTGAGTTCGGGACGACGGGATTCGAACCCGCGACTTCAGCGTCCCGAACGCTGACCACCCAATCCAACACGTATCTGTATGGACGAATCCGCAAGTAGTGGTTGGTGGTGAGACCCGAGGGGACCGTCACGGTTGGCGGCGACGCGGGATGGGTCACACCTGTTGGGTGGACAAGCTCCTATTAGGCCACACGGTCCGCCAAAGAACGGTCTGGGTGGGGTCGACAGGTCATTATCAGGACAGCATCAGCGATGCGTCAGCCGGTTGATCGGGTCAGACCCCACCCGGGTCAGGTGGGGTCGAATCAAGATGGTCTTGATATCGGTTCGTTGCCGAACATCGTGACTCTATGAGGATGAGGTCGTTCTGGATTTAGAGGCTAAAACCCGCTGGTCTATCGTCTTGCGGCCCCAACCGAGGATATGAATTGGAAGCGACGCAAGTAGTAATGGCAACCTTCCCAACTGAGGACGGTGCTGACAAGGCAGTCGAGCAACTTGAGCAGATGGCCAAGGATGGGTCAATCGAGATTATTGAAGCCGCAGTCGTTCGCCGATCAGTCGATGGCGAGGCTTCGGTTACCCAGGTAGGCATTCCCTCGGCGAAGAGTTGGGCTGGCAAGGGTGCCCTTATCGGCGGAATCGTGGGGATTATCTTCCCACCGTCCCTCATAGGCGGTGCTCTGGTCGGGGCCGGACTTGGAGCCGGTAGTGGCGCAATAGCCAAGGCCGCGTTGGCGAGCGACGAACTCAAGCAGGCGGCAGAGGCTCTCGAGCCGGGGACATCGTCTTTTATGGCGGTCATCGATCAGAAATGGCTGAAGGAGTTGACCAAAGCCATGGAGGGCTACTCGAAGCTCGCTGAACACACTCTGGACGCCGATACTGCCGCCAACCTGGAATTCCTTTCTGACGAAGCATCCGGAGTTGCTGCGGTATCTGGGACGGTGATGGCCCAAGACGACGACGCCGCCATGGTCTCTCAGATCAATATTGTCGAAGACACCGAGACCGGGGTCATCGCAGCCAGCGGAGCAACCGTTGTAACCGATGGAGACGTAGTCGCTGCTGAGGGATTTCAAGCAATTGCGGTTCCCGACGACAGCGAGGCCATCGGCGACGGCGATTCAGGCGACGAAGACCAATAGCGGCATAACACAACGGCACTTATGAGTGCGGCTGATTCGGCAGGGCACAATCGTGTGGGGTGTGCTTTCGTCAGCGGCAATGGGATTGGTCAGGCCGTCAGGCTCTTCCAGGGAAGGGACGCTCTGACCCGTCGTCCATCCGGGTAGCGTCCGGGCGATGAACAGTGAACAGCGGATGCCCAATGTCAGGGACATCTGGAGACTGGCTCTGGCGATCCTCGGGGTTATCGCGATCATCCAGGAGCTTCGCAAACCCCAAGATGAGAGAACGTGGCACGGGAAAGTCGTAGATCTTGTCCCCTACGACTTCCGTGTGCCGACGATTGGACGAGTGCGGAGCACCTACTGGAACCCGGCGGGCCCGATCTTTCCCGGCAAGGTGTTCGGTGTCGGCTGGGCGCTCAACTTCGGGGTGCTGACCAGGATGATTAGCAAGCGTCAGGATACGGAGGATTCGAACCCCCAACCTTCTGATCCGTAGATCTACAAGGCGTGTCTGGGAGCGGTCCAGGACTGTCTGTGTAGCCCGTCATTACAGAGAGTGCAGTCCGTCAGTGTCCACGGTTATCCGTGGCGGGCCACCGCGGATGGCTCCCGACTTGGCTCGCGCGCGGCCCAAGGACCGAAGGTTGTGCCGGGGACACGATGTCCGTGCCTCAGACGGCTCACCAGCTTCTAGGGGCCTGCGTGTATCGGTTCGAGGCCTCGAACTTGGGGATCGTGATAGGGCTGTGAGTCAGTTCTGTGTTTGACCCCTTCTGAGTCGGAAGGGCCGGTCGAGCCCACGACTTGACAGCCCAACCCAGCATGCATTCGTATGGACGAATCCGCAAGTAGTGATTGGTGGTGAGACCCGAGGGGCGGTCACGGTTGGCTGCGGACGCGGGATAAACGCGAGATGGAACCGGCACGGCAGGCAACCGACGCAAGTGGATACGCCTACGCCGACATCCGCACCGGATCTTGGCTCAGCCAAATGGGTCAGGTCATTGTGTCGTTGTGCCGATTCCCACTCTTAGGATTCATGGTGAATACAAACTCGGTGATCACTTCAGAAGGCGATCGTCCTCGCGTACTCGCAGTCGAAGACGATCGCTTTATGAGCGCTGTCATAGATAGCGTTCTCCGCGAGGCGGGAATCGATGTGATAGCTGCAGATGTGCAGCAGGCGGTCAAGCTCATAGAAACAGATGACTTCGACCTGATTCTCTGCGATCGGAGCATGCCGGGGATCGGAGGTCAGGAGTTCCTCAGCATGGTGCGCAGCAAGCCGAGGCACGACTTCACTCCGTTTATGTTCCTCACATCTTCTGAAGAGCTCGACGACATGGTCGCTGGTTTTGAGGCTGGGGCCGATGACTATTTGACCAAACCGTTTCATCCGTCAGAGTTGGCGGCTCGCGTCACCAGCCGCCTAGAACGCGCCCGCCAGATCAAGAGCCGAAGCCAGGAGATGGCGGACGTGGAGACTCTCGCTTTCGAGTTCGAACGTGAAGTAACCCGCGTTCGTGAGGGCGGTCGCGGCGGCGTGCTCGCCCTCGTTGACATACCGAGTCTGCAGGCCGTCGAGTCGTTGCTGGGAGATCGCGAGAGACGGGCTGTGTTGGAAGCCATTGCCGCCGTCATGGTCGAGCGAAGCGGGCCGCTCGACATGATTGGGGCGACCCGCTATGCGGACCTGGCCATCCTGATGCCTCGCACCGAAGCTCGAGCAGCCGCGTCAAGACCCCCCCATTGGCGTGCTTCTCCCGTAGACGCACTGTGGACGCGAGAAGAGAACGAAGTCTCAGCAATCGCCCGATAATGAACAAGAACCCCCGTGTGTAGGGGTTTGTGGGTGGGCCCACGTGGACTTGAACCACGGACCTCATCCTTATCAGGGCTAGTCGGTCAGTTCGCCTACCTGGGAGTTCGTACAGAAAGCCTCCAAGAAACTGAGAATCCTGCATCGTTGTCCATCATGAGTCCACGACAGTGCTCAACGTCTCACGGACTAGAAACGGACTTCAACCCAGGGAAGCCCAACTCCCGGACATTGAAAAAGGGGGGACCAGGTTTGGCTTTCCCGATCCGTATTTAGGCAGAGTTCAACTGCTTCTGTCCGATTGGCGGCGTCTAGGGCCGTGAGGCTTGTCTAAAGGGGTAGTTCAGTCTCAGGCTGTCGCCTCCAAACCCGTCCAGTTAGGTCGGGTTCGGCAGCAATCGGGAAGCAAGATCCAAAATACCCAGTCATGGCCTTTCCAAATCCATAGCTCGGATACGTTCTGTGAGATCAGGGGAAGGAAAGAACCGAAACTCTCTGCCTACTTTCCCGCGGTCCAGGAATCCAATGGCCTCTAAATCGAATAGGTCCCTTCGTGCGGTCTCATAAACAACGTTGTGGCTCGATTGGTGGGTCTGAAACGTGTAAATCGCCTCAGGTCGCTTGAGGGCATGAGCAAGGAGAGCTAGCTGTCGCATGTTAAATCGGCCTGTGCGACCCAGATGTCGCTCAACCTCCCGAATCTCCTGCGCCCTGGTGCCGAGGTATTTATACAACTCGTCGATGGCATGGCGGATCACCCGTAACTGATGGAGAAGGAAATAGGTCAAATCTGCGTCATCCGACTCGGTGAATAGGAAAGCTCTTTCGTATCGCGACGGCGCTTGGTAAAGCAGTCGCGAGATCGATAGAAATTCAGCTAGCCAATACCCCTGCCGAAGCATGGAGCGGTAAAACAGCGCCCTTGCGGTCCTGCCGTTCCCGTCTACGAATGGATGATCGTGGGCAAGCCAAAAGTGGAGAGTGACTGCTCGCACGACAGGATGTAAGAACGGCTTCCCTTCTATGTCGTTTGCGAAGTCCGCCAGCCCTTCCATGCGCTCTGGGAGCAACTCGGCTGGTGGCGGGCGGTGATAAACCAGATCCTCTACCGCATGTGCGACGACAACGCGGTCTTCCTCAGCTGTTTGCATCCGTCCGGCGTCTTCTGGATTCGTGAGGGTTCCCTCGGTGACCGAACGGTGAATATCAAGCACCATTTCGGCACTGAGTTCCGTATCCAGATCTTCTCGGATGAGGTTCATGGTGCGGTAGTTATTCACGATCATCCGTTCAGCCCGAGTGACGGGCTCACGTCCTGACCGAAGCAAGCGTTTAGCTTCCTGGCGGGTTGTGGCCGCACCCTCCAGCAGGCTGGAACTGATGGCCTCTTCCATGAGGGACGTAACCAGGTATT